>JAGORP010000011.1 GCA_018062725.1 Flavobacterium sp. | reverse complement strand
GTTCCGTGGTCGTCAAATACAAATGTTGGTAGCTACAGACGTTGCGGCACGTGGAATTGACGTAGACAATATTACACACGTAGTCAACTACCAATTACCAGATGAAATCGAAACCTATAACCACCGTTCAGGCCGAACAGGTCGTGCAGGTCGTTTAGGAACTTCTATCGTAATTATCACCAAAAGTGAACTGCGTAAGATTAATGCTATCGAGAAAATCATCCAACAAAAATTCGAAGAAAAAACCATTCCTTCTGGAATTGAAATCTGCGAAATTCAGTTATTACACTTAGCAAATAAAATTAAAGATACCGAAGTTGATCACGAAATTGACAGTTATCTACCTGCTATTAACGAAGTGTTAGACGGATTGTCTAAAGAAGAGTTGATCAAGAAAATGGTTTCTGTTGAGTTTAATAGATTTATCAACTACTACAAAAAGAAACGTGATTTATCAGGTGAAAGAGGTAGTGACAGAGAAAGAAGTTCGGAACCAAGAGAAATTAGAGCCGGTGATCCAGTTCGTTATTTCGTAAACATTGGTGCCAGAGATGATTTCGATTGGATGCAATTGAAAGACTTCTTAAAAGAAACCTTAGACTTAGGTCGTGATGATGTATTCAAAGTAGATGTTAAAGAAGGTTTCTCTTTCTTTAATACTGACGGAGAACACACTGAAAAAGTAATGGAAGTATTAAACGGATATGACTTAAACGGTCGTAGAATTAATGTTGAAATCTCTAAAAACGATGGTGGCGGAAATTCTTCTCGTCGTGATCATAACGGCCGCTCAGGCGGTGGAAGACGCGAAGGTGGATTTGGTGGTGGTAGAAACTCATCACCTAGACAAGGTGGTGGTTCTTTCGGACCAAGATCTGAATCTCGTTCTAGCGATAGAGCTCCAAGAGAAAGTGGTTTTTCAAGAGGTTCTGCTCCAAGAGGAGGTTCTGACAGAGCTCCAAGAAACGAAAGACGTACTGACAGCGCTCCACGTCGTTCCGATTCTAGTGCACCAAGAGAAAGAAGACCAAGAAGAAGCTAGTACTTATAAAGAACTTAACATTTTTTGTTAATTTTCTTATAATTCTATACAAACTGTAAAATATCTCGTGACGAATAGTTACTTTAGCCTCACAAATTTGGCTATGAGATATTTTACAGTTTTCTTTTTATACCTATTATCAGTTACAGGATTCGCTCAAGAAGCCACCGTACAAGGAACAATCGTTAATGACAATACCTTATTCCCTATTTGGAATGTCAACATTGTAAATACCAATAAAGTACGTGGTGCTATATCAGATGCTAAAGGGAATTTTGAAATCAACGCTGAGTTGAATGATATTTTATTAATTTCTTGTTTAGGATTTCAATCCATTGAAGTAAAAGTTACCAACGATTGGCTTAAAAACCGTACAACCCGAATAAAATTAACCGAAAAAGCATATGCGCTGGAAGAAATTGTTATTCCACCCTATGAATTAACCGGTTATCTTGAAGTAGATACTAAACTAATTCCCGAAAGAGAAAATTATTGGTATTCAATTGCGGGCTTAACCCAACGCTATGAAGGTGGAGAAAATTCGCCTAATGCCTTTGGTCGTGTAATGGGATCACTATTCAATCCTGCAGATGCCTTATATAATTTCTTCGGAAAAAAACCACAAGAACTTAAGAAGTTACGCGAATTAAAAAAAGACGACAACCTAAGAAGTATTCTTCAAAACCGTTACGATCGCCAAACCATATACTTAATGCTTGGTATTAACAGCAAAGAACTTAACGAAATTTTAGAACGTTGTAACTACTCCGAAGCTTTTGTAAAAACAGCCAATGATTTACAAATTTTGGATGCCGTAAGCGGTTGTTACGAAGAGTATAAAGTGTTGAAGAAAAAATAATCAAAGATTCGGTTTTCATTATAACTGTTACCCTACATTTCAAACACTGTCGTCTCAAATACATCTTTTTCTCGTTAGTGTGACTATAGTTACAGACATATAGTTTTCCGTGGTATAAATTTGCCTCATAATTTAAAAATTTAATTATGAAACAAGTTATAATCGGAATACTGCTTTTCTCTTTTACTTTCAAAACATATAGTCAAGATACTATTTCGATTTCTAAAAAAGATATCGTTGAAAAAGCAGTTACTAATAATCTTCAACTAAAAATTGTCGACAAGAATTTTTATGCTGCAAAAGCTGATTATACACAATCTAAAGCGACATTTTTCCCTAACATCGTTATTTCTCACACTGGGATTTCAACGACCAATCCTTTGATGGCATTTGGCTCAAAATTAAATCAGGAAATAGTTGCTGCATCTGATTTTAATCCAGCCTTACTGAATGATCCCAAAAAAATACAAAACTTCGCCACAAAGTTTGAAATTCAACAACCCTTAATTAATGTCGATGCCTTGTATGGAAGACAAGCTGCTAAAGCCAAAATGGATGCTTTTCAGTTACAAACAGAAAGATCTAAAGAATATTTAGAATTGGAAGTTTCAAAAGCATATATGCAACTTCAATTAGCTTTTAAAGCCGTAAAAGTGTTGGAAAAAGCAAACAAAACGGTACAAACCAATCTGAAAATGGTTGAAAACTATTTCAAAAACGGAATGCTACAAAAAACCGATTTGCTAAACGTACAAGTTAGGGTGAATGAAATTACAAATCAAATGCACTACGCCAAATCGAACGTTCAAAATGCTTCCGATTATCTAGCTTTCCTTTTAAATGAAGACATGGCAGGAAAAACGTATAAACCTTCAGAATCTTTAGACAATTCCATTAGTATTGAAAGTATTAACACAACCCTTTCAGATTCTAGAAAAGATATTCAAGCCATGCAAAAATCTTCGGAGGCGTATCAAAAAATGTTTCAATCATCCAAATTCGGATTCTTACCTAAATTAAATGCTTTTGGAAGTTATGAGCTATACGATGCCACTCTTTTCGGAACTGCAGCAAAAGGCTATTTGGTTGGAGCTCAATTATCATGGAATGTATTTGACGGATTTAAAACCATCGGAAAAACCCAAAAAGCCAAAGCCGATTTTGAAAAAGCAACCGTAGAATCAGAACAATATAAAAAACAAAGTCAATTGGAATTAAACAAAACCAACCGACAATTAAACGATGCCGAAAACAAAGTAAATTTATCTCAATTGGCTTATGAACAATCGCAAGAAGCGTTTAGAATTCGTCAAAACAGATTCACCCAAGGTTTAGAAAAAACTACCGATTTATTAATGGCAGAATCACAAATGGCACAAAAAGAATTAGAACATTTACAAGCCATTTTCGAATATAACTACACCAAACAGTACATGCAATTCTTAACAAAATAGGCATTTACGATAAAATATTACGATTTTTTTACAGTTCATTAATAAGCATTTCAATAAAAAATATACCATGAAAAAAATAATAGCTACAATCGCTTTGTCTTCATTAATCCTAACTTCTTGTGGGAATGATAAAAAAGAAAATGCCGCAAGTTTACCTGCCATTCCGGTACAAGTCGCTGGAAATTCAGAAAATGCAAATAGCCCATACGTAACCGCAAGTGGAAAAATTGAATCGGAAAGTAGTGCAAATCTTAGTACGAGAATGATGGGTTATGTCACCAAAGTTTATGTCAAAATTGGACAAAATGTTTCTGCTGGGCAATTACTGGTTAGCATCAACAACACCGATTTACAAGCAAAAAAAGCGCAAGTTGAAGCTTCGGTCACTCAAGCTGCAGCGGCCTATAACAATGCCAAAAAAGATTACGATCGTTTCACAAATTTATTCGCACAACAATCGGCTTCACAAAAAGAATTAGATGATATGACGGCCCGCTACGAAATGACGAAAGCTGGTTTGGAAGCTGCCAAACAAATGAGTAACGAAGTAATCGCACAGTTTTCTTATTCAAATATTACGGCGCCATTTTCAGGAACTGTAACAAATACACTTGTTAAAGAAGGAGATATGGCCAATCCAGGAATGCCATTAGTAAGTATAGAAGGTAGTTCAAAATTACAAGTAACCACTATGGTTTCTGAAAGTGACATTTCCAATATCAAAAATGGAATGCCGGTAAAAATCAATGTAAAATCATTGAATAAAGAAATAACTGGAAAAGTTTCGGAAGTAAGTTTATCGGCAAAAAATACTGGCGGACAATATTTAGTAAAAGTGACTTTAGATAAAATGAATAAAGAAATCTTATCCGGAATGTTTGTGAATGTACAGTTTCCAACTGCTAAAAAACCAACAACAAGTAACAAATCAGCTATCGTTTTAGTTCCAGAAAATGCATTGGTAAAGCAAGGTCAATTAACCGGAATTTACACCATAGGAAATGGCAATGTAGCTATTTTACGATGGTTACGAATCGGTAAAACATTTGGAAATCAAGTCGAAGTCTTATCCGGATTGTCTTCAAACGAACAATATATTGTTGCCGCAGATGGACGATTATTTAACGGAGCTAAAGTTCAAATTAATTAATAAGCCTATTTGAAAATTTGAAGATGATTTTATCAATTTTCAAATTATCTAATTTTCAAATCATCAAATTATAAAATTATGCAAGAAGGTATATCAGGTAAAATAGCCAATTTCTTCATCAACTCTAAACTAACCATTTTATTAATGGTAGCCTTGATGATTATTGGTACTTACAGTTCGTTCTTAATTCCAAGGGAAGAAGAACCACAAATTAATGTTCCCATGGCCGATGTGATGGTTGGTTATCCAGGAGCAAGTCCAAGCGAAATAGAAAGTAGAGTCATCAAACCGCTTGAAAAAGTAATTGGAAATATCAAAGGTGTAGAACACATTCATAGTATGGCCATGAACGGTCAAGCCATGATGGTGGTGCAATTTTATGTGGGCCAAAATAGCGAAGATTCCTATGTAAAATTATACGATGAATTAATGAAACATCGCACTATGTTTCCTGATGGTGTTCTGCAACCTATGGTAAAAACGCGTTCTATTGACGACGTACCAATGTTAGGATTAACGCTTTGGAGCGAAAAATACGATGATTTTCAATTGCGTCAAATTGCAGAAGAAGTTACTTCGGAAATTGAAAAAGTAAAAGATGTTGCTATTACCTCAGAAATTGGCGGAAGAACACGTGAATTAAAAGTGGTTTTAGACAAAGACAAAATGGCTGAAAATGCTGTTGATGCACTAAGCATTATGCAAATGATTCAAGCCAATAATGGTAGTGCGCAATCTGGAAGTTTTGTTCAAAATGACACCGAATATTTGGTTACTACAGGAAAATTTTTAGAAACTTCAGATGACGTCGAAAATTTAGTAGTAGGTGTTAATAACAACTTGCCGGTGTATTTAAAACAGGTGGCAGCTATTCAAGACGGACCACAAACCCCTAAGAATTATGTCTCTTTTGGGTATGGAAAAGCGAATGAAAAATTCTCAAAATTCAATTCAGAATATCCTGCGGTTACCATTTCAATAGCAAAAGTAAAAGGTGCTGATGCTATGAAAATTTCAGAGAAAATTCTGGAACGCGTAGAAAATTTACATAAAACAATTATTCCAACCGATGTTCATGTAGAAGTTTCTCGTAATTATGGAGAAACAGCTTCCGATAAAGTGGGTGAATTGTTAATGCACCTTGGGGTAGCTATTCTAGCCGTGACAGTTTTGGTAATGTTAGCTATGGGCTGGCGTGGCGGATTAGTCGTTTTTTTATCGGTTCCGTTGACTTTTGCTTTGACTCTATTTAGTTATTATTTATTAGGCTATACTTTAAATCGAATCACCCTTTTTGCCTTGGTTTTTGTGGTTGGAATTGTAGTAGACGACAGTATTATTATTGCCGAAAACATGCACCGCCATTTCAAAATGAAGCGACTGCCATTCAAACAAGCAGCAATTTACGCCATTAACGAAGTTGGAAACCCAACCATTTTAGCAACCTTTACTGTCATTGCTGCTATTTTACCAATGGCTTTCGTATCTGGGATGATGGGGCCTTACATGAGTCCGATGCCAATCGGAGCGTCTATTGCCATGCTGTTGTCGTTGTTTGTAGCATTGACTATTACTCCGTATTTAGGGTACCACTTATTACACGAAAAAGACGAGCAAGAACACAAAGAAGAACAAGGTTTAGAAACGTCTTGGATTTACAAAATTTACAAAAAAATAGAAGAACCGTTTTTAGACAATTCCAAAAAACGAAATCTAATGTTTTTAGTTACAGGCGTTTTATTAATCGGTTCCGTTTTGATGTTTTTCACGAAATCTGTAGCGGTAAAAATGTTGCCTTTTGACAATAAAAATGAATTTCAAGTCGTAATCGATATGCCTGAAGGAACTACTTTAGAAAGAACGGCTGCTGTTACGAAAGAAATAGCACAATATCTTTCAACCATTCCAGAAGTAGTAGATTATCAAAACTATGTAGGTGCTTCTGCTCCTATTACCTTCAACGGATTGGTGCGTCATTATGATATGCGTGGCGGTAGTAATATGGCCGATATTCAAGTGAATTTACAACACAAAGAAGATCGTGATTTACAAAGTCATGACATTGCAAAAGTAGTACGCCCTGAAGTACAAAAAATTGCCAAAAAGTATGGTGCGAATGTTAAAATTGTAGAGGTGCCGCCAGGACCACCGGTTTTATCAACCTTAGTTGCTGAAGTATATGGTCCAAATTATGAAGACCAAATCAAAGTAGCAAAGCAAGTAAAGACCATTTTGGAAACGACTTCAGATGTGGTAGATACCGATTGGATGGTAGAAGCGCCTCAAGTAGAATACAAATTGGAAATCGATAGAGAAAAAGCGATGTTAAACGGAATCGCTCCACAACAAGTAGTCGGAAATTTGACGTATTTATTACGAGAAATGCCCGTTTCCAACTTATACGATGAACGTTCCAATAATCCTGTAGGAATCACGTTATCCTTAGAAGACAAAGACAAAACTTCGATTCAAGATATTCAAAACTTAAAAATTAAAGGAAATAGAGGTAACGTCATTCCGGTAAGTGACTTGGTAAAAGTCAAAACAGATACGCTACAAAACACTATTTATCGAAAAGACCAAAAAAGGGTGGTGTATGTTTTAGCTGATATGGCAGGAGGGCTAGAAAGTCCGGTGTATGCGATTTTGGGAATGAATGAGAAATTAGCAAAAATACAATTACCAAAAGGCTATAAAGTAAACGAATTATACATGGATTCTCCTTCAGATGAAAGCGATTTTACCGTAAAATGGGATGGTGAATGGCAAATCACTTTAGAAGTATTTCGAGACTTAGGCGCTGCCTTCTTAGTGGTAATTATTGTAATTTACATGTTAATTGTAGGTTGGTTCCAGAATTTTAAAACACCTTTGGTGATGATGGTCGCCATTCCGCTTTCTTTGGTTGGAATTGTATTAGGTCACTGGATATTAGGCGCTTTCTTTACCGCAACCTCATTCATCGGAATGATTGCGTTAGCAGGTGTTATGGTTCGAAACTCCGTTTTATTAATTGATTTTATTGAAATTCGATTAAATGACGGAATCCCAATGAAACAAGCCATTATTGAAGCTGGTGCGGTTCGAACAACTCCAATTTTATTAACCACAGGAGCAGTTGTAATCGGAGCTTCCATCATATTGTTTGACCCCATTTTCCAGGGATTAGCCATTTCGTTAGTAGCAGGTGCGATTGTTTCTACATTGTTGACATTGATTGTTGTACCTCTAATTTATTATATCACTGAACGTAAAAAATGGGAAACTAAGTAATAATTAACTTGCAAAGCTTATTAAGTCTTGCAGGTAGATAACCAAAATAATTATGAAATTAATAGTCATCACAGCCATAGCAGAATTTGATAAAGAAATCAAAAAAATGCTTAAAGAAATTAAAGTTAAATCCTATACCTATCAACATGTGAAAGGATTTAGAGATAGTACGGAAGAATCACTAGAAAACAATTGGTTTGGAAGCGAAATGAATGAAACGGAATCAGTGGTATTTTATGCTTTTCTAAAAAAAGAAAGTATTCATCTATTATTTCAAACTATAGAAACATTTAATCTTCAGCAAGATTCCATTTCCAAAATTCATGTTGCTTGTCTTGAAGTAGAAAAATATAATTAACTCAAAAAAAAATAAAAAAATGAAAAATAGAATTATCAGAGCCTTTGCCGGTTCATTCATATTAATCAGTTTGATTTTAGCGCATTACATTGATGCAAATTGGTATTGGTTTACCGCTTTTGTAGGAGCAAATTTATTACAATCTTCCATCACTAAATGGTGCTTATTGGAGGATATTTTAACCAAAATGGGCGTAAAAGATTAAAAGATAAAGGGCGTTTTGTAACGCCCTTTTTTATTGCTTTTCTAAATACTTCTGCGTAATAAAATCAAAATCCTTGATCGATTTTCTAGCCCAATCAATTCGCTTTTCTAACATTTCTGCCTCCGACAATTTCCAAGGAATAGCCGAACGACGCAAACGTGTAGAAACATGCTGTAAAATTATGGCAGCTGATACCGAAATATTCAAACTCTCTGTAAAACCCACCATCGGTATTTTTAAATAGCCATCGGCTTGATTCAAAACTTCTTCCGATAAGCCATATTTTTCAGTTCCGAAGAAAAATGCTGAAGGTTTAGAAATATCAAAATCTTCCAACTCACAATCATTTTCGTGAGGTGTTGTGGCAATAATCTGATACCCTTTGGCTTTTAAATCATCAATACAATCCTGATTGGTAGCAAAACGATGAATGTCTACCCATTTTTGAGCACCTAAAGCAATTTCAGAATCGATTTTTTTTCCATATTTTTGCTCAATTACATGAAGTTCCTGAATACCAAATACTTCACAACTCCGCATGACCGCACTAGTGTTGTGCAATTGATAGACATCTTCAACAGCTACTGTAAAATGCTTGGTTCTGTTTTCTAACACACGTAAAAAGCCTTCTTTTCTGTTCTCTGTTAAAAATCCTTCTAAGTATTGTAAATAATTTTCGTCTTGAAATAGCGATGACATGATATTAAACTGAATATTTCTGCAAAAATAGTTTAATTGTTTGTAGTTTCACTATTTTAAAATTACAAGGTTTATTAGCTACAAATTTAACCCTGCAACCCATTAAAAAAAAACCGAAACGAACACAAATATTTTTCGCAAAGGTCGCTAAGCTTTGCGTACTTTGCGGTTAAAAATTAGTCATTCATTTTTTATTTTGGAATATAAAAGTCATGAAAAAGAAAATAGTCGTTTTAACAGGGGCCGGAATGAGTGCCGAAAGTGGCATTAGTACATTTCGAGATTCTAACGGTTTATGGGAAAATCACGATATTATGGAAGTCGCTTCCCCAGAAGGTTGGCACAATAATCCTGTCTTGGTTTTAGACTTTTACAACAAACGTCGTGCACAATTGAAAGAAGTGAAACCCAATCGTGGACATGAAATTTTAGCCGAATTGGAAAGTGATTTTGACGTGCATATCATCACTCAAAATGTCGATAATTTACATGAAAGAGCCGGAAGTAACAATATTCTTCACCTTCATGGTGAATTGGTAAAAGTTCGTGGTGAATATTCAGAAAACGAAAGTATTTATTGGGAAAACGACATACATATTGGGGATCTAAATGAAAAAGGAGAACAATTGCGTCCCGATATCGTTTGGTTTGGCGAAGCCGTTCCCGCGATAGATCAAGCTATTCCTATGATGAAAAAAGCTGACATTGTCATTATCATTGGAACTTCACTACAAGTCTATCCAGCTGCAGGATTGATGCATTATGCAAAACCTCACGTGCCTGTTTATTATATCGATCCAAATCCGGCAACCATTTATGATTTAGCCAATCCGTTGGAAGTTTTGACCATGAGCGCGAGTGAAGGGATGGAGAAAATTCAATTGCAATTGCAATAATAAATTTCAATTAAAAAATTTCTAACTTCTAACTTCTAACTTCTAACTTTAAATTATCTTTGCCCTTTCTTAAACAACACACAACACATGCAACTAACTGAATTGAATGCTATTTCGCCAATTGACGGTCGTTATAGAAATAAAACGGTTTCCTTAGCTCCTTTTTTCTCCGAAGAAGCCTTAATCAAATACCGCGTTTTAATCGAAGTCGAATATTTTATTGCACTTTGCGAAGCCGATTTACCACAACTAGCCAACGTAGATAAAAATCTTTATGCTGATTTGAGAAAAATCTATGAAAACTTTTCTACCGAAGAGGCGTTGTGGATTAAAGAAACGGAGAAAACCACCAATCACGACGTAAAAGCCGTTGAATATTTTATCAAAACCAAATTTGATACTTTAGGCTTACAACAATACAAAGAGTTTATCCACTTCGGATTGACTTCTCAAGATATCAACAACACTGCTATTCCGCTTTCTACCAAAGAAGCCTTTGAAAAAGTGTATTTACCAAGTTTAATTGGTGTTGTTTCCAAATTAAAAGAGTTAAGTGTAGAATGGAAGGACATTCCAATGTTGGCTCGTACACACGGTCAACCCGCCTCTCCTACCCGCTTAGGAAAAGAAATTTTAGTTTTCGTAGAACGTTTGGAAGAACAAATGCGTTTGTTATTCAATGTGCCTTTTGCAGCCAAATTCGGTGGTGCGACTGGAAACTATAATGCTCACGTAGTCGCTTACCCAAAAAATGACTGGAAAGCCTTCGGTACTAATTTTGTGGAAGATATTTTAGGATTACACCATTCGTTTCCAACAACACAAATTGAACATTACGATCATTTTGCGGCGTTTTTCGATGCGTTGAAACGTATTAATACCATTTTAATTGATTTGGATCGAGATATTTGGACGTATGTTTCGATGGATTATTTTAAACAAAAAATCAAAGCCGGTGAAATTGGTTCATCAGCCATGCCACATAAAGTCAATCCAATTGATTTTGAAAATTCCGAAGGAAACTTAGGCATTGCCAATGCGATTTTTGAACATTTATCAGCAAAATTACCCATTTCAAGATTGCAACGCGATTTAACCGACAGTACGGTTTTGAGAAACATTGGAGTGCCAATGGGACATACTTTAATCGCCTTTGAAGCGACTTTGAAAGGATTAAACAAATTGTTGTTGAATGAAGATAAGTTCGCGGAAGACTTAGAAAGAAACTGGGCGGTAGTTGCCGAAGCGATTCAAACGATCTTACGTCGCGAAGGGTATCCAAACCCATACGAAGCACTGAAGGATTTAACGAGAACCAATTCGGTCATCAACAAAGAATCGATTCATGCTTTTATTGAAACGTTGAATGTTTCCGATGCCATTAAAGCGGAATTAAAAGTGATTACTCCGAGTAATTATTTGGGAATTTAATGATTTCTATTAGAAAAAAGGTAAATGGATAAATTCAGTTTTTTAAATACTATTGCTTTAATTGCTGTTTTTGTAATTCTACTTTTTGTCTCTTTTTTGCTTACCGTTCAAGCTAAAAGTAAACTAGCGAACAGACTTTTTGCTGGTTTACTTTTACTTTCTGCATTTGATTTAAGTAGTTTTTTTTCTGAAAATTATTTCGATGCTAATTTGAGTTTTGAAGTTTTCAGAATGACGGCTAGTTTGTTAATAATGCCAGTGTTTTACTTGTATGTTAAATCGGTTTGTTATTCCGATTTCCGAATGAAGCGAAAAGACTTAGCACTTATAATTCCTTTTGTGTTTGCTAATTTAATATTAATTCCAAGGTTTTATCTTTCCAACGCAATTGAAAGTGCCTATATTTTCGAGCATTTTAGACAAATGTCAGAAATTCGATTTTTCTATGTGTTATCGGAATTGCAATACTTTTTTTATATTATTTTGATTTTTGGAATCTTAAAAAAATATAAACAAACCTACTTGGAAAATTTTACCAATTCTAATAATTCATCTTATAAATGGTTGTTTCAAATGACAATCTTATTTTTAATTGCTCATTCAATTGTTTTCTTTAAATCACTAATTAGATATACAGAGTATAACGTATTATTGAATTCGTCAAATGTAATTATTGGAATAATAGCGCTATTTATAAGTTGTTGGTTTGTTTTGAAAGCCTTACATAATCCGGATCTTTTCAAAGGTGTCGATTCCAATATGCTATCGGTAAATGAAGTACTAAATAAAAAAGTTCTTTTGGTTGATAACAATTTACCTGAGAATCCAAAATCGACAGAAATTATTTTCCAAATGGAACAGGTAAAAAAGCATGTTTCAGAAAACGAACCGTATCTCGAACCTTCGTTAACGATCCAAGAATTATCAAATCAAGTGAATATTCCTGTTCGAGATTTATCTGTTTTAATCAATCATCATATGGATAAACATTTTTTTGATTTTATAAATGAATATCGAATAGAAAAAGCCAAAAGAATTTTGAAAGATCCCTCAAAGAGTAACGTTACTGTTCTAGAAATTCTTTATGAAGTAGGTTTTAATTCGAAATCTTCTTTTAATACGGCTTTCAAAAAACACACAAATCAAACGCCAACAGAATTCAGAAACGCTTAGTTATAAAGGTTTTGTAAAAAGTCGAACCAATTTAGTAGTTGCAAATTGGTTCGACTTTTTTTATTCGGTCGCACACGTTAAGTGTAAATTGCAATTTTGTTTCAAATTACTACTAACAATTAAAAATTTGAAATGATGAAAATTGCATCTTTATTTATTTTACTGCTATTCCCTTTTTTATGTCTATCACAGACTAACGGAAATGTTGAAAAACCTATTTCTGAAGAAAAATTCGTTTTAATAAATGGGATTGAACAATGGATTACCATAAAAGGAAATCCTTCAAAACCTATAATACTGTTTATTCACGGCGGACCAGGAAGTCCAATTAGTCCGTATGTGGATGTTTTGTATAAAGATTTGGAAAAGGATTTTATTATTGTGCAATGGGACCAACGCGGAACGGGAAGAACATATGGGCAAAATTCGCCACCAAAAGAACTTACTCCCGAGTATTTAAAAGCCAATCCACTAACACTTGAACAAATGATTAACGATGGAATTGGGGTAACAAAATATCTTTTGAAGTATTTAAATAAACAAAAAGTTATTCTTTTTGGTACTTCTTGGGGTTCAGCACTTGGGGTGAAAATTGTTTCAAAACAACCGGAACTTTTTCATGCGTATGTGGGGCATTCACAAATTGTCAATCCAGCTATTGATGAAGAAATTTACACAAAAGTTTATAACATAGCGAAAGTAGAAAATGACAAAGAATCTCTTGAAATATTAAATGCAATTGGTATTCCTCCTTATAGCAGAGCAAAAAATGTAGGGCTGTTCTTTAGAATTGTGAAAAAATATGAAAGAATAAATTCAAAGCCAGCTCCTGAAAATTGGTTTCAGCTTTCTGCTGCGTATGACAATGATATAGACAATAAAAACAGAGCAGATGGTGATGATTATTCGTTTGTAAATTATACTGGAGATGACAAACTAGGAGTTCAATCTATAAGTGCAACTATTAACTTAATGAGAGATAATTTAGAATTTAAAATTCCGGCATATTTAATTCAAGGTGCAGAAGATATTTTGACTCCGAAAGAAAAATCAAAAGAATATTTTGATAAAATTCAAGCTCCAAAAAAAGAATATTATTTGTTGCCGAATGCAGCTCATGGCTTTAATGAATCTGTAGTGGAAGCACAATACAAAATTTTTAAGAGTATAAAAACTAATTAGTAAAGAGCAAAAAAAATCCATTCCGGCATTTCGGAATGGATTTTTTTATTCTAGACCTGTCAGGTCTTTATAATGATTATCTAGAGTAATTCGGAGCTTCTTTGGTTATGGTTACATTATGTGGATGACTTTCCCCAATTCCACTAGCGGTAATGCGAACAAATCGACCCGTTGCTTGAAGTGTTTCGATATCTTTTGATCCACAATATCCCATTCCGGCACGTAGTCCACCAATAAACTGAAGCATACTTTCGTTCAATTCGCCTTTATAAGGAACACGTCCAACAATTCCTTCCGGAACTAATTTTTTCACATCATCTTCTACATCTTGGAAATAGCGGTCTTTAGAGCCCTCTTTCATCGCTTCTACCGAACCCATTCCACGATACGACTTGAACTTACGTCCTTCAAAAATAATAGTCTCCCCAGGCGATTCTTTCGTTCCAGCTAAAAGTGAACCTAGCATCACACAATCGGCACCAGCGGCTATCGCTTTAGGAATATCACCCGTATAACGAATTCCGCCATCAGCGATTACTGGAACACCAGTGCCTTTTAAAGCGGCAGCCACTTCAAGCACTGCAGAAAACTGAGGAAAACCAACACCTGCCACAACACGTGTCGTACAAATTGAACCAGGTCCAATACCTACTTTTACCGCATCAGCACCATTTTCAGCTAAATATAAGGCGGCTTCTGGCGTTGCGATATTTCCCACCACAACATCCAAATCGGGAAAAGCGGCTTTTACTTGTTTTAGGACATCTACAACTCCTTTGGTATGACCATGCGCCGTATCAATAATTACCGCATCAACACCTGCAGTAACAAGCGCTGTGGCTCTTTCTACCGCATCGGCAGTAACCCCTAAAGCGGCGGCAACACGTAAACGTCCAAACTTATCTTTATTGGCATTAGGTTTTTGTGTCAGTTTTGTAATATCACGAAACGTAATTAATCCAACTAACTTATTTTCTGTATTTACAACTGGTAATTTTTCAATTTTATTTTTTTGCAAAATTTCTTCGGCTTGTCCTAAAGTCGTTCCTTCGGGAGCCGTTACCAAATTTTGAGAAGTCATCACTTCGGTAATAGCTCTTTCATTATTTTTTTCGAAGCGTAAATCTCTGTTGGTTACAATTCCTTTTAAGATTAAGTTTTCATCGACCACCGGAATACCACCAATACCATATTTGCGCATGGCATCTTTAGCATCACCAACCACTGCATCGAGGGGCAATGTTACTGGATCGATAATCATGCCACTTTCAGCACGTTTTACTTTACGAACTTCGGCAGCCTGCTTTTTGATAGACATGTTTTTATGTAACACCCCAATACCACCTTCTTGAGCCATGGCAATGGCCATAGCACTTTCGGTAACCGTATCCATTGCAGCCGAAACAATTGGAGTATTTAACGTGATGTTTTTCGAGAATTTGGTTTTGATACTTACTTCGCGCGGAAGTACTTGAGAGTAGTTAGGAATTAGCAGTACATCGTCGTATGTAAGTCCTTCACCGATAATTTTAGTAGTATGTGCGTTCATTTTGCAATTTGTAGTTAAATTGCGAGCAAATATACACAAAAAAAAGAGAAAATATAAAAACAATTACCCTTAAATGAACGCATTATCATTATTAATTCTTGAAATATTTATCATTTCGGGAGCTATCTTATTATTACACAAACTTCGTGTTTTTTTAGGCATCGGATTGTTGCTAATTTTTTTGGGTACTGTTCAATTTTACCAAACCATATTAGCTTCTAGTGTGTATAATGAAATTTTTGATGGCATTTTAGTTTCACCAGGATCGGCTATACTGTTCACTTCAACCCTTTTTAGTATTCTTCTGATCTTTCATACAGAGGGCGTTAAAGTAACCCGAACGGCTATTTTCGGGGTTTTATTTTCGAATGTATTGTTATCGATACTCTCCATAATTACTTTATTTCAGCTAAAAATCGATAATCATTCTATTTTTCAAGACTATTTAATTGAAATTTTAAATTTTGATGTGACCCTATTCTTAACTGTCACTTGTATATTGCTTTTTGATTTGTTTTTAATTGTAATTATTTACCAGTTTCTAAATCTGAAACTAAAACATTGTCCCGTTTTTTTTAAATTTTTTATTCCGTTAAGTTTAGTAGCCTTTTTAGATTCGGTTATGTATTACGGCATAATTTTTTTCTCTTTAGACTCCGATTTAGACTTATTATACTCTAATATTATAGGAAAGCAAATTGCTACAGCCCTTTTTAGTATATGTATGTATTTATATTTGAAATTTTCAAAATTACTAGACACGAAGGAATTCCCAAGAAATCTAGACGATGTTATAGCGGTTTTTACTTTTGACGATAATAATGCGAAATAATTAGTGGTATACAGTAAAGATTTTAAGGGCTTCATTATAAGCACTCTCAAAACTCATCGCGCTTAAATCATGATTGGCTTTTTGAGCTGTAAAATACGAAAGTAATTTTTCGGTAGGCATATTCCCTGTGAGTTTATCGGTAGCCATAGGACAACCCCCAAAACCTTGAATAGCACCATCAAATCGAACACATCCCGCTTTGTAAGCGGCATCTACTTTTTCATGCCATTTATCAGGTGTGGTATGTAAATGTGCACCAAACTCAATTTGCGGATATTTTGGAATTAAATTGGAAAACAAATAATCGATCACTTCTGGAGTAGAAGTCCCAACGGTGTCTGAAAGTGATAAAATTTTCACGCCCATATTGGCTAATTTTTCGGTCCATTCCCCAACTATTTCAACGTTCCAAGGATCTCCATACGGATTTCCAAAGCCCATCGAAATATAAGTCACTACTTCTTTATTTGATTTATCAGCAATATTTAAAATTTCTTGTAAAGTTACCAGCGATTCAGCAATCGTTTTATGGGTATTTCGCATCTGAAAATTTTCAGAAATGGAAAATGGAAACCCTAAATACTGAATTTCTGAATGCAGGGAAGCATTTTCTGCCCCTTGCGTATTCGCGATTATGGCTAATAATTTACTTTCTGTTTTCGATAAATCTAAATTGGCTAACACCTCAGCTGTGTCTTGCATTTGTGGAATAGCTTTCGCCGATACAAAACTTCCAAAATCTATGGTATCAAATCCTACGCGCAATAACGATTGGATGTATTGCACTTTTTTAGCTGTAGGTATAAAATCCTTAATGCCTTGCATGGCATCACGTGGACATTCGATAAGTTTGATTTTTTTCATTTCGAATTCAAAGATACTAAAACTTATAAAGTTTCAAAATGGAAATAACAACTTCACATTACACTATTGAGTAATAATTATAAATATTACGTAATTTGGTAATAATTAAAAATATTACGTAATTTGGTAATACTAAACAAAATTTTAGTACTTTTGAAATATGACAAGTATAATCACAGGAGATATTATTAAATCGAGAAAGCTGAAAACAGCCGATTGGATAACCGATTTTAAAAAATTCCTAACACAGTTTGGAAAAAATCCATCTGATTGGGAAATTTATCGTGGAGATGAATTTCAATTGGAAGTTAAAAACCCAGAAGATGCTTTTATCACAGCAATTTGGATTAAAACCTATTTAAAAAGTATTCAACTTGATGCGCGAATGAGTATTGGTATTGGTGAAAAAAATTATACCTCGAAAAAAATTTCAGAGAGTAATGGTTCTGCTTTTATCTATTCGGGCGAGACGTTTGAAAATTTAAAAAAACAAAAAAATACATTAGCCATTCAAACCAACCATCATGAATTTAATGTTCAGATGAATTTATTGTTTAAATTAGGACTGACTTTCATTGACGGCTGGCTATCCCAATCGATTGAATTCGTAATAAACGCCTTGCAGAACCCTGATTTATCACAAGAAGAATTAGGTCAAAAATTAGGCATTAACCAAGCTGCAGTTAGCCGAAGAAGAAAAAGAGCTCAATTTGATTTATTACTGGAATTGAATGAATATTACAAATCACAAGTAAAATTAATCGCTAAATGATACTAATAGTAAAAATAATACTCGCCCATTTGTTAGGCGATTTCATATTTCAACCTAATAATTGGGTTCAACATAAAGAAGCTAACAAACTTAAAAGCAAATATCTTTATCTTCATTGTTTGCTACACGGCATTCTTGCCAGTCTTTTGGTTTTTGAAAAAGAATTCCTTTTATATGCTTTTGTATTAATGGCGATTCATTGGTGTATTGATGCCGTTAAATTACAATTCCAAACAGAAAACACGCGAAGAAAATGGTTCATAATTGATCAAATGGCTCATTTAATAAGCATTTTAATAATAGGCATGCTCTATCAAGGAATCCAAATTGATTTTAGTGCTCTAAACCAAAAATATTGGATTATAGGTACTGGACTACTGTTTTTAGGCAAACCTACTTCCATACTCATTCGAACATTATTATCAATTTGGACGCCAGAAAACAAAAGTGAAGATCAGTCGCTACAAAATGCAGGAAATTATATTGGAATATTAGAAAGGTTATTCGTGATTTGCTTCATTTTAATTGATCAATTTTCGGCAGTTGGTTTTTTATTAGGAGCTAAATCTATTTTTAGATTTGGAGATTTAACAGAAGCCAAAGACCGAAAATTAACCGAATATGTAATTATTGGTACAATGCTTAGTTTCGGAATTGCAATTGCAATTGGATTGTTAGTCAAAACCCTATTTCATAGCGCTTAAAACAGCTTTATTAATGGCTTTAACCAATGCAGGACCTTCATAAATAAAACCAGTATACAATTGCACCAAACTCGCTCCTGCTTCTAATTTTTCAATAGCATCTTCTGGAGAATGAATCCCACCAACTCCAATAATTGGAAAGGATTTATGACTTTTTTCAGAAAGAAAACGAATTACTTCAGTAGAACGCTTGGTTAATGGTTTCCCCGATAAACCACCCGTTTCTATTTGATTTGCAGCATGTAATCCTTCTCTTGAAATCGTAGTATTCGTTGCAATAACACCAGCAATTTGGGTGGTTTTTACAATCTCAATAATATCCATCAATTGTTCATTGGTTAAATCGGGTGCAATTTTTAAAAGAATAGGTTTCGGTTTTTCTTTTAAGTTATTTAAATCCTGTAGCGTTTGCAAAAGCTTAATTAAAGGCTCTTTTTCTTGCAATTCACGCAATCCTGGTGTGTTGGGTGAACTTACATTTACTACAAAATAATCGACGTGATTGAATAATGCTTCGAAACAAATTTCATAATCTTTAACCGCTTCTTCATTAGGTGTAACTTTATTTTTACCAATATTGCCGCCAATTAAAACGCCTTTATTCTTTTTTAATCGATTTACCGCTTCAAGGACTCCACCGTTATTAAAACCCATTCGGTTAATAATCGCCGAATCTTCTAACAATCGAAACAATCGTTTTTTAGGATTCCCTTCTTGACCTTTTGGGGTTAACGTTCCTATTTCAATAAATCCGAAACCGAAATTAGATAATTCTTGATACAACTTTGCATCTTTATCAAAACCGGCAGCCAAACCCACTGGATTTTTAAATTTTAGTCCGAAAACTTCACGCTCCAAACGTTTATCATTGACTTCATATAAAGATTTGAAAATCGATGAAAATCCTGGAATTCTATTCACAAAACGAATAAGGGAAAAGGTAAAATAATGCACTTCTTCAGGATCAAACCAAAAAAGTATCGGGCGAATGAGTAATTTGTACATAGTTAGTGTTGTTGTGGTACAAAAATAGAAATTAGAAGTCAGAATTCAGCATATTTGAAAACAAAAAATCCCAAACTCACGCTTGGGATTTTTCAATTATTGTAAACTTACTAAGCTTTGCTCTAGCGTTGCAATTTTTGCCAGTGCATCGGCTTCTTTTTTGCGTTCATTGGCAAGAACTTGTTCGGGAGCACCGTTTACGAATTTCTCGTTGGACAATTTTCCTTGAACGGATTTTAAAAATCCTTTAGTATAATTTAACTCTTCGGTCAACTTCGCAATTTCTGCAGCTATGTCAATATTCCCTGAAATTGGAATAAAATACTCATTCGATTTTACGCGATATGATAAAGCTCCGTTTATTTTTTCGGAAACGTAAGCCAAATCGGAAACATTTCCAAGTTTCATAATTACAGTATCAAAATAAGTAGCCGCATTTTCATTATTAACTACACGTAAATCGATCGTTTCTTTAAACGAAATGTTTTTGTCTTTTCTGATGGTTCTAATACCTGAAATTACTTCGGTTGCCCATTCAAAATCGGAAATTAATTTCTGATCAAAAGGCTTCATTTCTGGCCAATGGGAAACGATCAAGGCTTCTTCAGGAGTTCTTTCTGCAATATATTGCCAAATTTCCTCAGTTAAGAAAGGCATAAATGGATGTAATAATTTCAAGTTTTCTTCCAACATTTCAATGGCTTTATCGAACGTTTTTCTATCGATTGGTTGTTGGTAACCTGGTTTAATCATTTCTAAGAACCAAGAACAGAAATCATCCCAAACTAATTTATAAATCGACATTAACGCTTCAGATAATCGGTATTTTTCAAAATTATCTTCAATTTCCAATAACGTTTGTTGCAATTTCGCTTCATACCATTCTATGGCTACTTTAGAAGCTTCAGGTTGTGCAATATCGGCCACTTCCCAACCTTTTATCAAACGAAAAGCATTCCAAATTTTATTGGCGAATCCTTTACCTTGGTTACATAATTCTTCATCGAATAAAATATCATTTCCGGCAGAAGCACTCAAAAGTAATCCTACACGAACACCATCGGCGCCAAATTTCTCAATTAAACCTAATGGTTCAGGAGAATTTCCTAATGATTTCGACATTTTTCGACCTTGTTTGTCACGTACTAATCCCGTTAAATAAACATTGCTAAACGGTTTAGCATCGGCATATTCATAGCCTGCAATAATCATACGAGCTACCCAAAAGAATAAAATGTCTGGACCAGTAACCAAATCATTGGTTGGATAATAGTATTTAAAATCCTCATTTTCAGGATCCATGATTCCACCAAAAACCGACATTGGCCATAACCAAGAAGAGAACCAAGTGTCTAAAGCATCTGGATCCTGTTTTAAATCGGAAGCCTGAAGGTTCGCATTAGACGTTTTTACTTGTGCTAATTTCACAGCCTCTTCAATATTTTCGGCAACAACGAAATCTTCTTTTCCATCGCCGTAGAAATACGCAGGAATTTGTTGTCCCCACCATAACTGACGAGAAATATTCCAATCGCGAATATTGTTTAACCAATGCGCATAGGTATTATTGAAACGAGAAGGATATAGTTTAATTTCATCAGATTCTAAAACGGCATGAATGGCTGGCTTTACCAAATCTTCCATTTTTAAGAACCATTGATCGGATAAACGAGGCTCTATTACTGCTTTAGTTCTTTCAGAAGTTCCGACATTATTGATGTGTGTTTCAATTTTTGCAATAGATCCAATCGACTCTAATTCGGCTGAAATTTCTTCACGAACTACAAAACGATCTTTTCCTTCGTAATGCAATCCGAAACTATTTAAAGACGCATCATCATTAAAAATATCGATGATTTCTAAATTGTGTTTTTCTCCTAAAGTTTTATCGTTAACATCGTGTGCTGGTGTAACTTTTAAACAACCTGTACCAAATTCCATGTCTACATAATCATCGAAAATAATTGGAATAACACGGTTACAAATTGGTACGATAGCATTTTTCCCTTTTAGGTGGAAATAACGCTCATCTTCCGGGTGAATACAAATCGCAGTATCCCCTAAAATAGTTTCAGGACGAGTGGTTGCAATAGTCACAAACTCGTTGGAGCCTTCAATTTGATACTTTAAGTGGTATAATTTACCTTGACGTTCTTCATAAATAACTTCCTCATCAGATAAAGTCGTTTTTGCTTCTGGATCCCAGTTTACCATGCGGTAACCACGATAAATTTGTCCTTTGTTGTATAAATCTACAAACGAACGAATGACAGAAGCTGACATATCGTCGTCCATTGTGAATTTAGTTCTATCCCAATCACAAGAACAACCCAATTGTTTTAATTGTTCTAGAATGGTTCCGCCGTATTTTTCAGTCCAATCAAACGCGTGTTTTAAGAACTCTTCTCGAGTTAAATCTGATTTATTAATGCCTTCCGATTTCAGTTTGGCAACCACTTTAGCTTCTGTAGCAATAGAAGCATGATCGGTACCAGGAACCCAACAAGCATTGAATCCTTTTAAACGTGCACGACGAATTAATACATCTTGAATGGTATTATTTAACATATGTCCCATGTGCAACACTCCGGTTACATTGGGTGGTGGAATTACGATTGTGTAAGGAGTCCTATGGTCTGGTGTCGAATGAAAATAATTGTTTTTCATCCAGTAATCGTACCATTTTTTTTCTACTTGTTTGGCATCGAATTGTGTTGGTATCATTTGATAATTGATTTAAATTTTAGATTTCAGAATAAATTCTGAAAGGTATATAAAAAGTGATAGTAGCCCTTTTCTTCTTAAAATAGGCTAAATAAATTGAATCAAGCCATTGACTCGTTCTTGATGAAGTATGTAAAATAAACTTTGGTACACTTTTTGTAATTTATATGCAAAAGTAAGTAAACTACACTAATATAAAAAGTGCGTTAAAAATATTTGTATGTTTACAAAAACAAAGTAATTTTACTTTAAACAAAAAGAAATGAAAAAAATCATCGCTATTATAGTACTGCTTGTTTGTAGTGTGACAATTCAAGCACAGTCTGGAGCTAAAATTGAATTTAAAGCTGCCGACAACACCATAGATTATGGTAATGTTTCAAAAGAAACCGATAACGGGATTAGAGTATTTGAATTTACCAATACAGGAGATGCGCCATTAATCATAAAAGATGTAAAATCTTCTTGTGGATGTACCGTTCCTTCTAAACCTAAGGATCCTATTTTACCAGGAAAAACGGGAAAAATTGAGGTTAAATACAATATGAATCCAGGTCCGATTAGAAAAACCATAACAGTTGAAAGTAATGCCGTAAACGTTGATGGAGGATTGGTCGCCTTGAAAATTAAAGGGCTTGTCATAACCCCAAACGTTCCTGCAACTAAATAATCTTATTTTTAAAAATTTAAAGTCCTGTGAGTAGCAGGACTTTTTTTATAAAATCTTTTTTAATTGAATTTTTGTTTTAAATAACTTTTTATTTCTTTCGTATTCTATTGTTATCCACTTTCCTTCTTCAGATTGCAAGATTTCGTTAATTTCGTATAGTTTATATCTGTAAGCTAAAGCACCATTAATTTTTTTCAACTCATCTCCCTTTTTAATTCCGGCGATTGCTGCTGGAGAATCTGGTCGAACTGACAAAACCACCAATACCGGCTTAAGAGAAAAATTATATTTAAATTTCCTTGGTAAATCGGTATTAATATCCACAGGTATTGCATTAATTGCATTGGTAAATAATTCTACTTTTTCCTCTACGTATTGCATTCCTGCATGCTCTAATTCCATTCCACTCATATTATAATTGAATGGATCCTCAAAATTTGAATTTTTATCAAGAAAAACTTGACTGTTTTTATAATCATAAATAACATTAAAACGTCTGAGAATACTCGAACCAACAGAACCATTCCGATTGTTAACCAAGTTAACTCCTAATAAAGACGTTTGGTCAGGAAATGAAACAGTTGGCTGATTGATAACATACTCTTGAATTTTAAGGTGATCTAAACGTGACCTCTTCCCAAAAATATCACCACTAAATCCACGACCTAAAAAATCATTAAAAAAAAGAGCGGGTGCCTTTATTTTAGTGTCTTCAAAAAGCCAAATGGCATCACTGTTACCTGTATCGATAAGTAGTTTGGTCTCTAAATTTTCATTATGTAAACCCGTTGTTAAAGTAATGTAGGGTTTTTGAGATTCAATCGAAATGGGTAAAGAAGTCAGTTTGCTTAGTTTTTTATTTAAGGATTTATTTGAATGTGGGTAAACAAAAACCCTCCTTTTGGAATAATTTATTTCCACTAAATGGTCTTTAAAAAAAGAATAGCCAATGATTCCATGCACGGGAATTCCGAGTTGGGATGAAAAATTAATGCTTTCATCTAAGATTATATAGACTTCGTGTTCTGGATCAACATAATTTTCAATAATCAAGTTATTTTTGGAAGATTTCAAAGCATCCATAGCCTCACCAGAACCTAATCCTTTTATCTTAATTTTTTCGATGTTTTCAAAATTTATAGAATCTGTTTCTTCTAAACTAAAAAGGACGGTATTTTCTACGCCGGTATCCAACAAAAAATTCAAATCAACACCGTTTAGATTAACAGGAATAATGACTAAATGATTGCTTTCAATAAAAGGGATTACCCCTTTGTTTTCATTTTTTGTCAATCGGAAGTGAGACTGAGAAAAAACAAGGGTCGAAAATAAAACTAATGCAATCCGAAACAATAAAGTCATAAAAAAAGCTTTCTATAAAGTTACAATAAATTCGTACAAAAAAAGGAGATTTAACAAATTTGCAACAAATTTTAAATTCCTAATTGAATAAAATATTGCAAATTTGCATTTCAAAATCAATATCATGCCTAAAATATCATATAAAGGTCAGCAAATGCCTGAATCACCAATTAGAAAATTGGTTCCTTATGCAGAAATAGCAAAGAAGAAAGGTCATAAAGTATATCATTTAAATATTGGTCAACCCGATATTAAAACACCAGAAGTGGCGTTACAAGCGATAAAAAACACTGATATTAAAGTCTTAGAATACAGTCATTCTGCAGGATTTGACAGTTATCGAACAAAACTAGCTGCAAGCTATCAAAAAATTGGTTTGCCTATCAATAAAGAAGATATCATTGTTACTACTGGTGGTTCGGAAGCGCTATTATTTGCCATGGGAAGTACGATGGATCAAGGGGATGAAATCATTATTCCAGAACCTTTTTATGCAAATTACAATGGATTTGCGACAGCTTCAGGGATAAAGGTTGTACCGGTGATTTCAGGAATTGAATCGGGTTTTGCCCTACCTCCTGTTTCTGATTTTGAAAAATTAATTACTCCAAAAACCAAAGCCATCTTAATTTGTAATCCAGGTAATCCAACAGGATATTTATATTCTGAAACAGAAATCCAACAATTAGCAGCCTTGGTTAAAAAACATGATCTCTTTTTAATTGCTGATGAAGTTTATCGTGAGTTTGTCTATGATGAAGGAGCCAAACATTACTCAGTAATGGATGTGCCTGGAATTGAAGAAAACGCCATTATGATTGATTCTGTTTCCAAACGCTACAGCATGTGTGGCGCAAGAATTGGTTGTATTGTTTCCAAAAATGCAGCCCTTATGGCTACAGCAATGAAATTTGCTCAAGCCCGTTTATCTCCACCTACTTACGAACAAATTGCTAGTGAAGCCGCTTTAGATACGCCACAAAGTTATTTTGATGAAGTAATAGACGAATATAGAGACCGTCGTGATACGTTAATTACGGAAATGAATAAAATCCCAGGTGTTAAAATTGCAACACCTAAAGGTGCCTTTTATTGCATTGCACAGCTTCCTGTTCAGGATGCCGATGATTTTGCACAATGGTTGTTAGAATCGTATGATTTTAACGGAGAAACCGTAATGGTTGCTCCAGCAGCAGGATTTTATTCAACGCCAGGAATGGGGAAAAATGAAGTCCGTATTGCCTATGTTCTTAAAAAAGAAGACATCGTCAAGTCAGCTCAGATTTTAGGAGAAGCCTTAAAAGTCTATCAAAATTAAATATAAATTTAAAAAAAGTCAGGAAAATTAATCCTGACTTTTTTATTTTATTTCAATTCGGCAAAAGTATCTCCTTGTCGGATATCCCCTGTTTCGTATCCTTTCATAAACCAATGCTTGCGTTGCTCGGAAGTACCATGCGTAAAAGATTCAGGAACTACATACCCTTGCATTCTTTCTTGAATGGCATCATCACCTACGGCTTGTGCAGCGCTTAAGGCTTCATCAATATCATCAATATCTAAATTTTGTTGGTTGTGACGCGCCCAAACTCCAGCATAAAAATCAGCTTGTAATTCTAGTGCAACCGATAATCGATTGCCTTCTTCTTTACTCATTCGTTCTTGGAGTTGTCGTACTTTATTAGAAGTTCCCAAAACGGTTTGAATATGATGTCCTACTTCATGAGCAATCACATAAGCTATAGCAAAATCGCCACCTTTGGCTCCGAAACGGGTTTGAAGTTCATTGAAAAAAGCCAAATCCATATATACTTTTTCGTCGCCCGGGCAATAAAACGGACCAGAAGCCGCCGATGCGGAACCACAAGCTGTTTCAACGGCATCAGTAAATAAAACCATTTTAGGTTGACGGTATTGAATATTGTTTTCGGCCATGATTTTACCAAAAATATCTTCCGTGTCGGCAAAAACGGTCGCCACAAATTCTCCTACGGCCTTGTCTTCTTTTGAAAGTTCACCGGTTCTAGTGGTGGTTGTTTGCTGCTGATTCATTTGTTCTAACATAGGAGTAATCATTTGGCCTGTTTCTCCTCCAAACAAGTTCAGTAGTAAAATAATAATTCCGATTGCGCCACCACCAGCGACTACTTTACCTCCAGTTGACATACCTCTTCGGTCTTCAACATTTTCACTTTGTCGTCTGCCTTGCCATTTCATATTTTACATTTTAGTTTTTAGTTGGTTTAACAAATATATCCAATTCTATCTTTTAAACCATTTGATCAATACATTTTCGAACAAATCTTTATTTATTGGTTTGGAAATATAATCATTCATTCCTGATTCGACACATTTCTCCTTTTCTCCTTTAACTGTTCCAGCTGTTAAGGCAATAATTAATACACTTTGATTGAAGCTTCGAATTTCTTGTGCGGCTTCATAACCATTTAAGACAGGCATTTGAATATCTAAAAGGATGATGTCTGGATTTGTTTCTTTACATTTTTCAACACCAATTTTTCCATTACTGGCTTCAAATAATGTTGCATTTGGTAGTATTTTTTTTAACAAAGTTCGTGTCAACATCATATTAATTTTGTTGTCTTCCACTATTAAAACTTTTACTTGAAGCAACAAATCTTTTTCAAAATGTTGGGATACATTTTCATATTCAACCTCAATTTCCTCAATTGCAATACCTAAGATATCATTAGTTTCTTCGAAGTAGTCTAAGTTTAAATCAAAATAAAAAGTACTTCCTTTTCTGTAATTACTTTCTAATTCTAATTTTGAACCCATCAATTTCAAAATATTATTGGAAATAGAAAGTCCTAATCCTGTTCCTCCATACTTTCGTGTAGTTGAGTTGTCTTCTTGAGAAAAAGGTTCGAATATTTTTTGATGATTGTCTTTTTTGATTCCGATTCCGCTATCAATAACCATAAATTTAACATTAGCAATACCTTCGGTGATGTAGGCTAATTGAATGTTTAATTCTACTTTTCCTTTATCGGTGAATTTAACGGCATTAGACAATAAATTTAGGAGTACTTGCTTAATTCGTAAAGGATCAATCGATACAAATTGTGGTATATTTTCATCAATATTTAATTCCAATTGAATTCCTTTTTGTTTGGAATCAAAGCGAATGATATCAATTATTTGGCTGGCCAATTCCAACAAATCTGTTTTTTTATACTCCAAATCAAGTTTGCCTGTTTCAATTTTCGAAAAATCGAGTATGTCATTAACCACTTCAAGTAATATGTCGGCCGATTGGTTGACAGTAGAAACATATTCGAGCTGCGTTTTTTCTAATGAAGTTTCTTTTAACAAATCGGTAAAACCAATAATAGCGTTAAGAGGTGTTCTTATTTCGTGACTCATGTTGGCTAAGAAATCTGATTTTGCTTTATTTGATTCTTCGGCCAATTCACGAGCTTTTATTTCATTTTCGATTTCTTTTTTCTCAGTAATATCAAAAATAATACCTTCTAAAAATTCTACTTTATCATCTTTAATAACCGCATCTCCAAATTCTTCTACCCAAATATACTCTCCCGATTTTTTTCTCAAGCGATAGGTTAAATGAAACGGTTGTCTCATTTTTAAGGAATTCGTATTTAAATCGATCACCATTTGAGTGTCATCAGGATGCACTAAATCGACCAAAAAGACTCTGTTTTCCAGGAAATCTTCTTTTTTATACCCCGTCAAGTTCTCTATTTCATCATTAACATATAGCTTTTCAAATTTTTCATTATCCTGAGAAAGATATACTGTTCCTGGGATATTGTTGGCTAGTAATTTGAATCGTTGTTCACTTTCTAAAAGTAAATTCTCGTAATCAATTTTTTCGATTGCTGTAGAAATATTATTGGCCAATATTTGCAATACTCCTATTTCATCATCGGTCCACATTCTATTAATAGTGCAATCATCTAAACCAATAGAACCATATAATTGATTTTTTACAAAAATGGGGAAAACTAATAAGTTTAACGTTCCTTGAGACTCAAGTCTTTGTCGAAACACATCGTCTTTTATGTTTTTTACAGTAGCAATGTAGATTTTATTTTTCGACAAATAATTGGCAAATAGCTCATTTTCAGCATGAGGCATATTTTGCAATTCGGGCAAATCAATAAGTTTGGATATATTTTCATTTACCCATTCACTTTTAATACACATCGAATTGTTTTGAAAATTATTTTCAAAGAAGTAAATCCTATCTACTTTGGTCGCTTTTCCTATGAGTTCAAAGGTTTCATAAAAAATTGACTGCACGTTTTTACTTTTCATCAACTCAATAGTAGCTTTGGCAACTGCGGCTAACAATTCGGTTTTTAATTCTAACTTTCGTTCTGTATCTAATCGTTTGTAGGTTTCCAAAGTTAGAGAAATCACATCGGCAATTGATCTAGTAAAATTGATATCGTCGTTGTCCCAATTTCTAGTTTGATGCGTGGTTTCAAAACACAAAATAGCGTGAAGTTTTCCACTAATCATTACAGGAACATCTAAAACTGATTTGATTTTGTTTTTTGGAAAGTAATCTTGAATAAATTCTTGCGTTTCAACACTTGTATTCACGTTGGAAGCAACAATAATATTATCATTTTCTAACGCTTTAAAATAGATTGGATTTTCTGATTTATAAGAGATAAAATCTCCAGAAAAGGCATCAGAATCCAATTCATATAAGGACACACAAAATAAATCTTCGTTTCTATATTCCCAATGACTAACTCGATTAATTTGTGCTCCTTCGGCAACCGATTTTAAGATACTTTTTATTCTTTCTTTAAACGATTCACCTTCCAAATACGGCTTAGTAACTAACGAATTTATGGTTGTATTAAATGTTTCTAATTTGTGTTGTCGTTGTGTTTGTTCTAATTCGATATTCTTCAAAATGGTAATATCACGAGCAATTGCGGAAAACCCAACTATTTTATTTTCTGAATTTTTGGTTACAGTAGCATTTTGTGATATCCAAATTTCTTTATCGTCAACTGACAAAATGGGAAACTCTATAGAAGGTATTGTCACATTTCTAAAGGCATGATATTTATAAAATGCTTCTACTTCCGCTACATAATCCTGTCGGATAAAAACGGAAAAATGTTTACCAATAGCGTGTTTTGGATGAAGACCTAATACTTTTTGAGCATATTGATTAATAAACGTAAAACGCCCTTGATTATCCGTTTCAAAAATAATATCAGCGGCCGATTCGATAAGATTTTGATATTTATTTCTGGCATCGATAGTATCAGTAACATCTTGGCCAATTCCTACATAAATATCGTCGGAATATTTCGAGTCTTTCCATTGAATATGTTTATAACTTCCATCTTTACAACGCAATTTACGGGTGTACAATGTATCGTTGATTTCATAGTCAATCGTTGTGAATTCGGTATCATTTGTCAGTTCCCAAAATTTAAAACCTAATACTTCTTCGGGCGCATAACCTAAAATCTGTTTTATGTTTTGACTGGAATAAATAACCGAACCCGCTTTGTTCACCGCTAATATTAAGGAAGTTCCTTTATTTACAATGTTGTTGGCAAAAAGAAAATTGTCTTTTGCTTTTAAATTAACCACATACCGTACATGATTGATGACAGCAATAAAGAAATAACTATAAAAAAGAGCTACAAAATGAGCTTGACTAAGCAGTTTAAGATTGAATAAAACAATGATCAAAATAAAATTTCCAACTACGTAAGCCCAATACAATCGTACTTCTTTAAAAACATTGTAGGATAAAAAGAATAAAATAACACAATCAAAATAAATGGAAACATTCTGTGGAATGGTATATATCCTATAAATTGTAGTAACATAAAAGAGAATAAAAACCCCAATGAATAAGGATCTAATATTGTTAAGAATAAATTTAAAATGCTTACTTAAAAAATAAACTACAAGTAAAAATGACGCGAGTGACAGATTAAACAAAACAGTATCTTTTTGTCTTATATCAAAAAACTCGACCATTAATTCTATTAAAGGTAAAGAAATACCGAAATATAAAAAGTAAAGACTAAATTGCTCGTTGGTATTATCTAGTTCAGAAAAAGTTCGAATTAAGTCTTTGTTGATTCTAGATTCCTTTTTGTAACTAAACCAATACAAAGAGGCGACCAATACTACAAAAAAGACAATTAGGCCTACCATATTGTATGCTTCCTTATTGAAAAACAATAATGGAACAGATCTAAATTCTAATAAAAGATGGAAATAACCTAAATTCATTTATTGTCTAAAGCATTAAAAACAACTGACTTATAATAAAGTTAAACAAATATTTTTAATATCTATTTCTTGGATGAATTTTTATTTTTTTCTTCGATCCATTTTGACATAAATTTTGATGCCGAAAAAGACTGTTGTTGCAGTAAATTTCCAATAAAATTATGTTTCCGACTGCTTTCTAAATTCGATTGTAAAGCATTTAAAAGCCTAGCAAAATCATCCGAATATTGCTTTTTGGTGAACTTTTCTTGAAGAATAAGCAGTGCTTTCTTGTTTGATTGTTTCCAAACCAACTGATTTTCATATAACTCAATGGCTTTGGCAACAAATTCTTGAAAATCATCCGTAACATAACCATTCCAATTTGCTGCATTTGAAATTCCTTCTACGCCAATTGAAGTCGTAACTGATGGTGTTCCTACTTTCATAGCTTCAAGAAGTTTTCCTTTTATTCCCGCACCAAACCGAAGCGGAGCCAACAAAACTCTGGCCTCCTTAATCACTTTTAAAGCATCTTCTGCTCTACCTTTTATAAAAAAACCTTCTTTTTCATTGTGCAGTTGTACAACTTTTTGAGAAGAATAAGCCCCATAAATATGCAATTTGGCTTCCGGTAATTGCTTTTTGATAGGCATCCAAATATGCTCTTTTAATTGTTTGACAGCATCCCAGTTGGGTTCATGAAGAAAATTTCCTATAAAAACAAAGTCTTTTTTTTCATCAAAAGACAACATTTTCGTGTCTTCTTCATAAAACATAGGCAAATAATACACCTTTGAAGCTTCCATTTTAAATACATTTTGCAAAATTTCCATCTCAAAATCTGAAATAATAAGTGATAAATCACAGCGATAAATACTGGCAATTTCTCTTTTTGAAACTTCTTCTGTTAGCAAATGCTCCAATTCAAAATCGAGATGTTTCTTACACGCATTTTGACGAGCCAAACGCAAACAATGTAAATCTTCGGTATCTAAAATTCGAACGGCATTTGGGCAGTTTTCGGCAACTCGCCATCCAAATTGTTCTTCTGTTACAAAACGATCAAACAATACAAAATCAGGATTTAAACTACGAACAAATACATCAAAACTTGAATCATTAAGTGCAATACTTTGCTTTTTGATCCCTAAATTTTCAATGGCAAAACTGAATTCACTTTCTTGGGCAGCCGAGGCAAATACAATCTCAAAACCATATTCTAAAAACAAGTCGATTAGCTGCAACATTCGAGTACCAGCAGCGGAAGAATTAGGTTCTGGCCAAACCAAACCAATGATTAAAAGTGTATTTTTCAAGCGAAATTATTTTATACAAAATAACAACTATAAATTAGTAATTTTGCATTTCAATCTACAAAAAAATGTTAGGATTAAAATTAAAAACCGACCCTAAATGGGTAAACATAGCCGAAGGTAATATTGCCGAGATTTTATCGGATCATGCTTGGTGCGAGCAAAAAGCAGCCACCAATGCCATCACTATGATTATTAACAATTCTGAAAAAGAAGAATTAGTCACTGAATTGTTGATTATTTCACGGGAAGAATTGGAACATTTTCAAATGGTTCATGACATTATAAAAAAACGCGGATTGGAATTTTATCGAGAGCGAAAAGATGATTATGTTGGACAATTGGCCAAATTTTTAAAGAAAGACGGTTCTAGAGAACAATCATTGGTTGACAGATTACTTTTTTCGGCCATGATAGAAGCCAGAAGTTGCGAACGTTTTAAAGTATTGTCTGAAAATATAAAAGACGAAGAACTGGCAAAATTTTATCGTGATTTAATGATTAGTGAAGCCGGACACTATACCACTTTTTTAAATTTTGCGCGGAAATACGGTAATGTAGAAGAAGTCAATAAACGTTGGAAGGAATGGATTGATTTTGAAGGAGAATTAATCACCAATTACGGAAAATCAGAAACGATACACGGATAAACAAAGAGCGTTCAACATCAATTGAACGCTTTTTTTGTAACATTTTTTTAATTATAAAGTCTAATTACTAAACTATAAACTTAAATTAAAATGCAAGCACACGAAATAGATTACCATATTTATGGTGAAGAAATGCAATATGTCGAAATTGAATTAGACCCACAAGAAGTTGTTATTGCTGAAGCGGGAAGTTTCATGATGATGGACAATGGAATTAAAATGGAAACTATTTTTGGAGATGGTTCTGGATCCCAATCTGGGGGAATGTTGGGTAAACTTTTAAGTGCAGGTAAACGTGTTTTAACAGGCGAGAGTTTGTTTATGACAGCGTATCAAAATCAAGAAATTGGTAAGAAAAAAGTGTCTTTTGCTTCTCCCTATCCTGGAAAAATTGTCGCTATTGACTTAATGAAATATGGTGGAAAATTTATTTGTCAAAAAGATTCGTTTTTATGTGCTGCCAAAGGTGTTTCTGTTGGCATTGAGTTTTCCAGAAAATTAGGAAGAGGACTATTTGGCGGAGAAGGTTTCATTATGCAAAAAATTGAAGGTGACGGAATGGCCTTTGTACATTCTGGCGGAACTTTAGCGCGTAGAGAGTTGCAACCTGGAGAAGTGTTAAAAGTTGATACTGGATGTATTGTTGGTTTTACTAAGGATGTCGATTATGATATTGAGTTTATTGGAGGCATTAAAAATTCAATTTTTGGTGGAGAAGGTTTGTTTTACGCAACACTTCGTGGGCCAGGAGTTGTTTATATTCAATCGTTGCCGTTTAGTAGATTGGCAGGAAAAATTATTGCTGCTGGAGGATTTAACAGTACCAAAGAAGAAGGTGGTGTTTTAGGTGGCTTAGGAAAAATAGTAGATGGAATTTAATAGCCCAACTATTGTATTTGTACATTTGAAACAAAGCAAGACAAATAATTTTAGCTGAACTATACTAAGATTAGAAAAGCTATAAAACGAAAATGCCCCGAAAAAACGGGGCATTTTCGTTGTTTTTTCAACAAATTAAATTATTCTTCTTTTTCCCAACTGCCTACCACAGAAGTCGCTAAAGCATTTCCTAATACGTTAGTAGCACTTCTGAACATATCGCAAAAATGGTCAATCGGTAAAATTAAAGCAATACCTTCCACAGGAATATCAAACATACCACAAGTAGCTGCAACCACAACCAAACTAGCTCTAGGAACGCCTGCAATTCCTTTACTGGTGAGCATTAATACCAACAACATCGTCAATTGCGTTGGAATATCTAATGGAATTCCATAAGCTTGAGCAATAAAAATACTGGCAAAAGTCATGTACATCATACTTCCATCCAAATTGAAAGAATAACCCAATGGAAGCATAAACGAAACAATTTTATCTTTTACTCCAAAACGTTCTAATTCTTCCGTCAATTTTGGAAAAACAGCTTCGCTACTTGTCGTTCCAAAGGCAATGACTAATGGTGAAACAATATGCTTTAATAGCGTTTTCATTCGTCCTTTCAAGAACAAAAATCCGATAGCTAATAATACCACCCAAAGGGATGTAATTCCAACTAAAAACGAACCAAAATATTTGGCATACGTAATCAATAATTCATTTAAATCACGAATTGCAAAAACGCCAGCAATTGCACCAAATACTCCAACTGGAGCAAATTTCATAACATAATTCACCATTTTTAAAATGATGTGAGATGTTTTATCTAAAGC
>JAGORP010000093.1 GCA_018062725.1 Flavobacterium sp. | reverse complement strand
CCTATGTTTAATATAAATTTTCTAGAGATGTCGCCATTTTTTAAAGATATTCTTGATAAAATTAAATCTCCACCAGACGGGGTTATTTTAGTTTTTTCAGTATCTAAATTTTTTAGTGCGTCAATAAAAGGTAAATAAATATAATCATTGGTATAAAACGTTCTAAAAGAAAATGGTTGCATTTCGTTGGCAGAGTATTGAATTTTCGGCAATCTTTTAATAAAACTTAATTCTCTATTGTAATTTATTTTACAAATTAAAACATCTCCATAAATACCAACTGGAGTTTTGCCACTCCAATCATATATATACTGTTCGCCAATAATGAATATTTCTCCCGTTTCAAGTATGTCAAAATCATGAAGAAATAAATTGTTAACATAATTCGTTTGATTTTGATTTTTGTAAAAATTTATTATGTTTTCAGGAAAATTAAATTTATAATTTTCTAAAATTTCTCCATTTGAATTTATTTTAAAAATAACAATTTCGTTTGAATCATTTAATTTCGGTCTTTTCTCTAAAAAACTTTCTTTTAGCGTGTTAAAATCACTTGTAAAACCGCCACAAAAAATTTCATCTTTAAAATCCTTAATCCATAATTCATTAGTAAATTTATTTCCTATATTTAAATTTATCTCACTTATATTGATTGAATTAAATTTCACTGTATTGAAATATATTTTTTGAGGCGTGTCATTTTTTTCAATTATTTTTTTGGAAACAAAATAGAAATTTCCTTTGTTGTCTACTCGATTTGAAAGGATTAAGTTTTTCTTATTATCGATACTATATTGTATCGATTTTGTAAAAATATTGGACAAATTCTTGTCGATAAGTGTTAGTTCAATTGAACTACTTTCTTTGTCCTTTATAGTAGTGTAGTATTTTATTAACAAATTTGACTTGTCACTTGGTTGAATAAATTCATAACAAATTTCTTCCGTTAATCTATTTACATGTAGATATGTTGGAGGTTTGTTTTTATGGCGTTTTCCTCTTGAGCTTAAAATTAATTTAGGATGATTAATGAATTCAACTTTTTCAAAATCAACTTCTTGTGCATATATTTCATCGCATTTTTTGTTTTTATTTGATAATGAATAGAAGAAATAGTATTTGCCTTCAATTTCTTTTAAAGATTCTAAGTTGAATCCACTTGGAAAAAAATCGGAGTATTTATTTTCTTTGATTAATTCAGGAGTTGAAGTATCAAATTTCTGAATTATGCAATGGTTTCTGATGAATTTTAAAACTACAATTTCTTGATTTTTAGAAACATAAAAATTATGATCAAAATCAAAAACTTTAAAGGTTTTACTGGTTTTGAAATGTGAATTATTTGAATTATTATCTTGTGCTATGCTTATTGAGGTTGTTGTTAAATATAAAAACAGTAATAAGTATGATTTTTTAATCATTTGTATTTGTTTGAAGTTAAGGTTTGCGTTCAAAATTAATTAAATTACAATAATTTTAATTGATAAAATAAAGAAATGTCTTGACTAATTAAAACTGACTATTTTAAGCTATATTTGCAGATTAAAGCGTGAGGGATTGAAGCAACATCCTTTTACGGTCATTGAGGCTCTCGAAATGACGGTAAAAGATACAGCGGAAAGCCTGACCGCCGTAAGAATGAAGGCGGAAACGCTCAAAAAAGAGACATAGACAGAAGATGAAACATATTAGAAATTTTTGCATTATTGCGCACATTGATCACGGAAAAAGTACGTTGGCCGACCGTTTATTAGGAGCTACGCAAACCGTTACGGCTCGTGAAGAAAAAGCTCAGTTGCTAGACAATATGGATCTAGAGCGTGAACGTGGGATTACCATTAAGAGTCATGCGATCCAAATGGAATACAAATACAAAGGAGAAGATTATATTTTAAATTTAATTGACACTCCGGGACACGTTGATTTTTCGTATGAAGTATCACGTTCTATTGCCGCTTGTGAAGGCGCTTTGTTGATTGTAGATGCAGCTCAAAGTATCCAAGCACAAACGATTTCTAACTTGTATTTGGCTTTAGAAAATGACTTGGAAATTATCCCGGTTTTGAATAAAGTCGATTTGCCTAGTGCTAATCCAGAAGAAGTTTCTGATGATATTATCGATTTATTAGGATGTAAGTTGGAAGATATTATTCATGCTTCAGGAAAAACTGGTTTTGGTGTGGAAAATATTTTAGCTGCGATTATCGAAAAAATCCCAGCGCCAAAAGGAGACCCAGAAGAACCATTACAGGCCTTGATTTTTGATTCGGTTTACAATCCGTTTCGAGGCATTGAAGTAATTTTCCGTGTGAAAAATGGGGAAATTAAAAAAGGGCAAAAAATTAAATTCATGGCGACTGGCAATGAATATTTTGCCGATGAAGTTGGTACTTTAAAACTAAATCAAGTTCCGAAAAATGTAATTTCTACCGGTGATGTTGGGTATTTGATCTCAGGAATTAAGGAAGCGAAAGAAGTAAAAGTTGGAGATACGATTACCGATGCCAAAACGCCAACGACCAATATGATTACAGGATTTGAGGATGTAAAACCAATGGTATTCGCCGGAATTTATCCTGTGGATACGGAAGATTACGAAGATTTGCGTTCTTCTATGGAGAAACTGCAATTGAACGATGCGTCTTTGGTCTTTACTCCCGAAAGTTCAGCAGCTTTAGGATTTGGTTTCCGTTGTGGATTCTTAGGAATGTTACACATGGAAATTATCCAGGAGCGTTTGGAGCGTGAATTCGACATGACCGTAATTACTACGGTTCCCAACGTTTCGTATTTGGCCTACACCAAAAAAGATCCTGAAACACCGCTTATCGTTAACAATCCGTCCGATTTACCGGAGCCTTCTCGTTTAGATCGCGTGGAAGAACCTTATATCAAAGCAACCATCATTACCAAAGCCGATTTCGTAGGAAATGTAATGAGTTTGTGTATTGAAAAACGCGGATTGATTACCAATCAGACGTATTTAACAACGGAGCGTGTAGAATTAAACTTCGATATGCCATTGGCCGAAATTGTATTCGATTTCTACGATCGTTTGAAAACAGTTTCGAAAGGATATGCTTCGTTTGATTATACTCCGATTGGAATGCGTACGTCGAAATTAGTAAAACTGGATGTGCTGTTAAACGCTCAAACCGTTGATGCACTTTCGGCACTGATTCACGAAGACAATGCGTACAATATTGGTAAAAAAATGACCGAAAAATTACGTGAGTTAATTCCGAGACAACAGTTTGATATTCCGATTCAGGCTGCTATTGGAGCCAAAATCATTGCTCGTGAAACCATTAAAGCCTTACGTAAAGACGTTACCGCAAAATGTTATGGAGGAGATATTTCGCGTAAACGTAAATTATTGGAAAAACAGAAAAAAGGTAAAAAACGTATGCGTCAGGTTGGAAATGTAGAAATCCCACAAGAAGCCTTTATGGCAGTATTGAAACTGAATGATTAAACAAAATTTTGAATATATTATTTTCCGAAAAATAAAATTAGAAATGGTTTTGTTGTTTTTCTCCTTTTGTTTTTTAGGATGTAAAACACAAATTAATCAGACTAAAAATAACTTACAAGAAGGGAAATGGATTGTTGTTGATACTTTTGATTATCCTTATATTTCAAAAGGGAAGTACCACAAAGGGAAGCCTGTCGGTTCTTGGAAATATTTTTATAACGGCAAATTGGATAGAAAGGAAAGATATAAGAAAAACAGCTGTCTTACTAAATTTTACTATCCAAACGGACAAATAAAGCAGCAAGGTTATACTCAAACAGAAAGTAATAACAACAAAATGCATTGGTATTATACTGGAAACTGGAATTATTTTGACTCAAATGGGAAACTTACACGAGTTAATGTTTTTGAAAAAGGAAAAATAATAGATAGTATTATGAATGTTAGCGAGAATAAAAACAGGTAATTATTCTTTCAAAAAAGCTATGTTTCGTTGCAATCCTTCTAGTTTGGTTCGTTTTACAGGGGAATTTTTGAATACTTTTTTAAAAACGTCTTCGGTGATTTCTTGCCAATCTTTTTTGGAAAATGATGCGATTTCAGGGTTTGGATTGAAAAGGGGTTCGTTGTGTGGTTTTGAAAATTTATTCCAAGGACACACGTCTTGACAAACATCACAACCAAACATCCAATCGTCTAATTTTCCTTTCATTTCTGTTGGGATATTGTCTTTTAGTTCGATGGTGAAATAAGAAATGCACTTGCTTCCGTCAACGACATACGGCGCTACAATGGCCTGAGTAGGGCAAGCCTCTAAACAAGCAGTACAGGAACCACAATGATCGGTTGTAGCATGATCGTACTCTAATTCTAAATCGACAATCAATTCGGCGATAAAATAAAAGGAACCGACTTGTTTGGTGATTAAATTACTGTTTTTGCCTATCCATCCCAAGCCCGATTTAGCCGCCCAAGCTTTGTCTAAAACGGGTGCCGAATCGACAAATACTCTTCCACTAACGTCGCCAATTTCGGTTTGAATGAAACGCAATAAATCTTTGAGTTTGTCTTTGATGACAAAATGGTAATCCTCTCCGTAGGCGTATTTGGAAATTTTATAGGAATCTTTTCCGAAGTTTCGGGATTGAACTTCAGAAGGATAATAATTCAATAATAAAGAAATCACACTTTTAGCATCGTCTACCAATAAAGTAGGGTTCAAGCGTTTGTCGAAATGATTTTCCATATACGACATCTCGCCATGCATTTGCTTGTTTAACCAGTTTTCCAATCGTGGTGCTTCTTCCTCCAAAAAACCCGCTTTTGAAACACCACAAGAAAGAAAGCCGAGACGAAGGGCCTCGGATTTGATCATTGCTGTTCGATGATGGGTGTTGGATGATGGATGTTGGGTGATGAGGGACATTTTACTTTAATTGAGATTAAAAGCAAGAGTCATGTTCATTATTTCAAAAGACTTTGAATAAAGTAAATTGAATTTTTCTTCAGAGATATAATTTCGTCTTTTTGCTTTATAAAGACAAGTTACCACTTCTGCGTTTGAGCGAATGGCATAATTTAGGAATCTTTTAAATTCTGATGTTGATTGTTCAATTGATCCTTCCGAAATGTTTAAAGCAATTGAATCGACAGCTCTTAAAATTTGAGAAGAAAGATTATACATTTCATTTTTTGGAAATTCTTTTGTGATGGTGTTGATTTCCTCTCCAAAATCCATTGCTTTTTGCCAAATGATCAACTTTTCAAATTTAAAACTCATAACTGATTTATATTTACTTTCAGACTTACAACAACATCCATCATCTAACACCCATCATCTACCATTAAAACAATCCTCCTTGAATATTAGGTCTAATTTTTCCTAAATGCTGGTACGCTTTTTCGGTTGCTTCACGTCCGCGGGGAGTTCGCATGATAAATCCTTCTTTAATTAAAAAAGGCTCATAGACTTCTTCAATGGTTTCGCCACTTTCGGAAACGGCAGTCGCCAAAGTGGTCAGTCCAACGGGTCCTCCTTTAAATTTATCGATAATCGTAGTTAAGATTTTATTGTCCATTTCGTCTAAACCATGGGCATCTACATGCAAAGCTTTTAATGCAAAACGAGCAATTTCGATGTCGATTTTTCCATTTCCTTTGATTTGTGCAAAATCACGGACACGACGTAGTAAAGCATTGGCTATACGAGGTGTGCCTCGACTCCTGCCGGCAATTTCAATCGCCGCTTCCATGGTAATAGGCATTTTTAAAATAGAAGAACTTCGTTGTACAATCGTAGTTAAAAGTTCAGTGTTGTAATATTGCAAACGAGATTGAATTCCGAAACGAGCACGCATTGGCGCGGTTAAAAGCCCAGAACGCGTGGTGGCGCCCACTAATGTAAACGGATTTAGATGAATTTGAACCGAACGTGCATTCGGTCCCGACTCAATCATGATGTCAATCTTGAAATCTTCCATCGCCGAATACAAATATTCTTCCACAATGGGACTCAATCGGTGAATTTCATCAATAAACAAAACATCTCTTTCTTCCAAATTGGTCAGTAATCCTGCTAAATCCCCCGGTTTATCTAAAACTGGACCAGAAGTAATTTTAATTCCAACCCCCAATTCATTGGCTAAAATATTTGCCAACGTGGTTTTTCCTAATCCCGGTGGACCGTGAAATAAAGTATGGTCTAAGGCTTCGTTACGGAGATTGGCCGCTTGTACAAATATTTTTAAATTTTCTAAAACCTGGTCCTGTCCCGTAAAATCATCGAAGGAAAGTGGGCGCAAGGCCTTTTCAATATCGACTTCTTCGGAAGAAAAACGCTCTTTATTGGGGTTTAAATTTTCATTCATGTGGCAAAGATAGAAATTTAGGATGCAGTCACCGTTTTCGGTAATCAGTTTTTATAAAACTACACGTTAAATCCTTTTGCTAAAATGGTTTTCCATTCGGGATGACGTTTGATATAAGCGGCTACAAAAGGGCAAAGCGGCGCTAATGTGTATTCTTTTTCTTGGATATAGTTTAAGGTTTTAGAAACGATTTCCGAACCCACGCCTTTGCCTTCCAACCCAATTGGAACTTCGGTATGTGTTAAAAAAAGGATGTTTTCATTGTTAAGAATAAATTCGATGAAAGCCGTTTTTCCTTCCACTTCCAATTCAAAACGCTTCTTTTCTTCGTTTAATATAAGTTGATTTTCTAAATTATTCATTCGTTTTATCTTTGTTGTAAAATGTTGATAATGCACCAGACGGACATTTGGCAACTTGTTCGATAATTTGTTCAGAAGTAGCTCCGTGCGGATGAATCCAAGGTTTTTCTTTTGGTTTAAAGACAGCAGCTAAGCCACGAGCGCAATTGCCTGAATGAGTACACAAAGCTTGTTTCCAAACGATAGTAACTTCTCCATTGGTGTATTCTTTAGTATTTTCCATGATTACAAGTTTTATCTAAAATTACAAAAAATCTACTTGTAAAAATTGTTTTTATATCTTTAGCCAAACTAAAAAACCATTATGCAAAACGAAAAGCAAGAATTTAAAAGAACATTAGGGTTATTAGATGCTACAAGTATTGTGGCCGGATCAATGATAGGTTCTGGAATTTTTATAGTAACAGCAGCCATGTCAAGGGATTTGGGGGCTTCGGGTTGGTTATTAGTAGTTTGGTTAATTACAGGTTTGTTGACCATGAGTGCCGCTTTGAGTTATGGTGAATTGGCAGGAATGATGCCCAACGCTGGAGGTCAGTTTGTTTATATTCAAAGAGCATATGGGAAATTAATGTCTTTTTTATACGGTTGGACGGTTTTTACAGTAATTCAAACCGGAGTTATTGCTGCTGTTGCCGTTGCGTTTGCGAATTATACTGCTGTTTTTATTCCGGAGTTGGAAGGAAAAATAGTAGCAACCACTTTCGTAACGATTACTTTAAAACAATTATTAGCCATAGTGAGTATTGTTTTATTAACGTATATCAATACAAGAGGTGTGAAAAGCGGAAAAACCCTTCAGTTGTTTTTTACGTTTGCTAAATTGTTTGCTTTGTTTGCTTTGATTCTACTTGGATTGTATGTTGGTTTGCAAACGGATGTTTTGTCGCAAAATTTTGCCCATCCTTGGGCAGCCGCCAAAACGGTTTTAGGAGAAGATGGAAATACCACTATTACAGCATTAACGGGTATGGCGTTGTTGGGGGCCATGGGATCAACTATTATTAACTCATTATTTTCTAGTGACGCCTGGAATAACGTGACGTTTATAGCGGGTGAAATTAAGGATCCAAAGCGCAATATTCCTAGGAGTTTGTTTTTAGGGACATTAATTGTAACGATTATTTATTTGTTAGCTAATTTGGCCTATTTGGCTTTATTGCCAATGCAGGGAGATCCGAATGGGGCTTCTGTTTTAGAACAAGGAATTATGTTTGCCAAAGAAGACCGAGTGGGAGCTGCGGCCGCCAACATGATTATGGGTAATATTGGAGTGTTTGTCATGGCGGGATTGATTATGATTTCAACTTTTGGATGCAACACCGGATTGATTTTAGCGGGTGGTAGATTATTTTATGCCATGTCTAAAGATGGTTTGTTTTTCAAGCAAGCAGGGGAATTAAATAAAAACAACGTTCCTGCAAAAGCCTTATGGTACCAATGTGTTTGGGCAAGTATATTATGTTTATCTGGGAAGTATGGTGATTTATTGACCTATGCTACCTTTGCTTCCTTGTTGTTTTATATTTTAACTATTTACGGTATTTTTATATTGCGAAAAAAAGAACCGGATGCTGAGAGACCTTATAAAGCGTTTGGTTTTCCAATTATACCAATGATTTATATAGTTTTGACGTCGCTAATTTGTATCACTTTGTTAATTTACGACACGACAAATACCGGTTTAGGATTGTTTATTGTTTTATTAGGGATTCCGGTATATTATTTTACAAAAGGTAAAGAATAAAAAGTTAAACTACTTTAAAAATAAAAGGGAATGCAATTGCGTCCCCTTTTTATTACTTCTTTTTTTGTTTTTTTAAAATATCTATAAAAGAATGACTAAAATTTACTCTTGTTGAGAAGCACTCCATTTTTTTGCCATTTCCATAGCGTTATACGCATTGAGC
>JAGORP010000092.1 GCA_018062725.1 Flavobacterium sp. | reverse complement strand
CTAATAAGCATTTCACTTTTTGTTGGTTACAATCTGATTTACGGACTTAAAGGTGGTATTGATAATGCGGCACATATTGGGGGTTTGATTGCAGGTTTAATTATTGGTTATACTTATACTTTTAATTTAGACGAAGAAGATGAAATAAATTTGAAATATAAGATAGTAGGTACATTATCAATTGTTTTTTCGGTAATCACATTTATTGTTTATAATGGCTTAAGTAATGATTTGGCAATCTATAGTTCAAGAATGAAGGAATTTGATGACATGGAAAAAATGGCTTTAGAGATTTACAGTAGAGTAAATTATGAACCTAAGGAAGAATTATTGTACGATATTAAAGATCGAGGTATTTATTATTGGAATCAAAACATTGACTTAATAAATGAAGTAGACAAATTAAATCTTCCTGATGACATTCATAAGAAAAATTCAAAAATAAAATTGTACTGTGAATTAAGAATTAAGAGTTTTCAATTAATTTATAAAGCGGTGTCTGAAGAAACCAATAAATATGACATTGAAATAAAGAATTATGATAATCAGATACAATCAATAATCAATGACTTACAGGGTAATAATAATTAAAATGAACTTCAAATTAAAGTAATTCAAACCGATCCCTATCTTCCAAAAAATTTAACTTTTGACGGGTTTCCAGCATTTGATTTTTATCTAAAGTCATTATTTTGATGTTTTCTTCTTCAAAAGGTTCTACCAAATAATTTCCCAGAAAATCGACGACTTGCGAATGCCCTACATATTCGTAGTCATTGCCATCGAAACCAATTCGGTTCACGCCTATTACATAACACATATTCTCTATAGCACGGGCTTTTAAAAGTGTATCCCAAGCATTGATGCGCGGTTTTGGCCAACTCGCCACATATAGTAACACATCATAATTTTCGACATTGCGAGAAAAAACCGGAAAACGCAAATCGTAGCAAATTTGAAGGCAAATCTTCCAGCCTTTATAATCAACAATTACTTTTTCCTTTCCAGAAGTAAAAACAGTCTCTTCTTTCGCTAACGAAAATAAATGTCGTTTGTTATAGATCTGAATTTCTCCATTGGGAAATACAAAAACCATTCGGTTGTAGAATTTTTTATTTTCTTCGATAACCAAACTTCCTGTAATCGCACAATTTTTTGATTTTGCTATCGATTGCATCCAAAGCACCGTTTCACCTTGCTGGGTTTCGGCAACATTGGCAGGGTTCATGGTAAATCCTGTCGAAAACATCTCGGGCAAAACAATTAAGTCAACTTCTCCGGAGATGGAATTGATCATTACTTCAAAATGACTTCGATTTGCTGGAGGATTTTCCCAAACAATATCCGATTGGAGGATGGCTACTTTCATACGATAAAAATACAAAATGCATCCAAATCAATGAATGCGTTTTGTGAGAATTTATTTTTAATGCCTTTTAACTTTTCGCCAACCAGGAGTTTAAAAACCCCTTAACTCTTTCTAAACTATATCCTTTACCTTCTTCTAAGGAACCTGATTCCTGTACATGTAATAGTTTACCGTTTGAATCTAAAATCATGAAAACAGGATAACCATGCTTTTCTCCCGGATTACCATACTGGCTAAAGAATTTTTCATTTTTATTTTTCGGGGAATAATTCAAGTGATAAAACAAATAATTTGCATTGATAATTCCTTTTAACTCATCTGACTTTTGGATAAAATCGTTTAGACGCAAACACCAAATGCACCAGTTTCCACCTACTTGAATCAAGATATTTTTGTTTTCTGCTTTGGCTTGAACCAACAACTCCTTTACTTTCGTATCAGCATCTTCCATTTCGTGATACGGCTTAGGCAAAGCTGCTTTTTCTGCTTCTGCTAGTTTTTTCTTTGCTTCTTTTTCTTCTGCCGTTTGAGAAAAACTTAGAGTGGCAATTAATAAAAATGTTAATAAATATATCTTTTTCATAAAAACTTTTTTTGTGAAGGTACAAAAACCGAGCCGTTTTGCAAAAAAACAACTCCAACAGGATTGCATAAAAAAAGCGTCCGAAGACGCTTTTCAAATTATTTTACCAAACTCGCTTTTAAATATTCTCTATTCATACGAGCGATATTTTCTAGTGAAATGCCTGTTGGACATTCGATTTCACAAGCCCCTGTATTGGTACAGTTACCGAAACCTTCTTCATCCATTTGGCGCACCATGTTTAACACACGATTGGTAGCTTCTACTTTACCTTGTGGTAATAAGGCATACTGAGAAACTTTAGCACCCACGAATAACATGGCCGAGCCGTTTTTACAAGTTGCTACACAAGCACCGCAACCAATACAAGCCGCTGCTTCAAACGCTTTGTCAGCATCGTCTTTATTAATTGGTGTTGCATTAGCGTCTATTGTATTTCCTGAAGTATTTACAGATATGAATCCACCAGCCTGTTGAATTCTATCGAAAGCACTTCTGTCTACTACTAAATCTTTAATTACTGGAAACGCTTTACTTCTCCATGGTTCTACATAAATAGTATCACCGTCATTAAACATACGCATGTGCAACTGACAAGTGGTAATTCCTGTATCTGGTCCGTGTGCACGCCCGTTGATGTATAACGAACACATACCACAAATTCCTTCACGACAATCGTGATCGAAAGCGATAGGTTCTTTTCTTTCGTTTACTAATTGCTCATTCAATTGGTCTAACATTTCCAAGAATGAACTCGCAGTAGAAACATTATCTAATTTATAAGTTTCCATGCTTCCTTTTGTTTTAGCATTTTTTTGACGCCAAACTTTAAGGTTTATATTGATGTTTTTTGCTGCAGACATAACTTTGTATTTTATACCTAGATTGGCTATTATTTGTAATTACGAGCGGCAATCTTAATTGACTCGTATTTTAAAACTTCTTTGTGTAATTCTTCTTTACTGATGTCGTCGCCTTTATACTCCCAAGCGCCAACGAAAGCAAAATTTTCATCATCACGTAAGGTTTCTCCCTCTGCGTCTTGATACTCCTCACGGAAGTGACCTCCACAGGATTCGTTACGTTGCAACGCATCCATTGCCATTAACTGACCCAATTCGATAAAGTCGGCTACACGAAGTGCTTTTTCCAACTCTGGATTCATTTCGTCATTGCTTCCCGGTACATAAACGTCTTTGTAGAAATCTTCTTTCAATTGAGCGATTTCAGTAATAGCCTCAGTAAGACCTTGAGCATTTCTACCCATTCCTACTTTATTCCACATAATTAAACCTAATTTTTTATGGAAATAATCCACTGATTTGGTTCCGTTATTGTTTAAGAAGAAATTGATTTGATCGGTTACTCTTTTTTCTGCTTCGATAAATTCGGCCGAATCAGTAGCAATTTTACCTGTTCTGATTTCATCTGCTAAATAGTTAGAAACCGTATAAGGCAATACGAAATAACCATCCGCTAAACCTTGCATTAATGCCGAAGCACCCAAACGGTTTGCTCCGTGATCAGAGAAATTCGCTTCACCTGCTACGAAACAACCTGGAATTGTTGATTGTAAGTTATAATCTACCCAAACACCACCCATGGTATAGTGCACTGCCGGGTAAATTTTCATTGGGGTTTCGTATGGATTTTCGTCTGTGATTTTTTGATACATGGTAAATAAGTTACCATATTTCTCTTCTAACCATTGTTTACCTAAAGCTGTTACTTCAGCATCGGTAGGGTTATGATTTCCTTTCGCGTATGCTGCCTGTCTTCCTTTATTTTGGATTTCAGTAGAGAAATCTAAATAAACACCTTCATTAGTATCATTCGCTTCAATACCGTAACCAGCATCACAACGCTCTTTAGCGGCTCTTGAAGCTACATCACGAGGCACTAAGTTTCCAAACGCAGGGTATCTTCTTTCTAAATAGTAATCTCTATCTTCTTCGGCAATTTGTGTTGGTTTTAATTTACCGGCACGTATTGCTTCTGCATCTTCCTTTCTTTTTGGCACCCAAATACGTCCTGAATTACGTAACGATTCGGACATCAAGGTTAATTTCGATTGATTCGTTCCGTGTACCGGAATACAAGTTGGGTGAATTTGCACATAACACGGATTGGCGAATAATGCCCCTTGTTTGTGAATTTTCCAACCTGCGGTTACGTTAGAACCCATGGCATTAGTTGACAAGAAATACACGTTTCCGTAACCTCCCGAAGCAATAATAACAGCATGAGCCGAATGACGTTGAATTTCTCCCGTTACCAAGTCACGAGCAATAATTCCGCGTGCTTTACCATCAACTTTTACAATGTCAAGCATTTCGTGACGGTTGTACATTTTTACACGACCTAATCCGATTTGGCGTGATAATGCCGAATAAGCTCCTAATAACAACTGCTGACCTGTTTGCCCTGCAGCATAAAAGGTACGTTGTACTTGCGTTCCACCAAAAGAACGGTTATCTAACAATCCTCCGTATTCACGAGCGAAAGGAACACCTTGTGCCACACATTGGTCGATGATGTTTCCAGACACTTCTGCTAAACGGTGAACGTTTGCTTCACGCGCGCGGTAATCTCCACCTTTAATCGTATCGTAGAACAAACGGTAAACAGAATCACCATCGTTTTGATAATTTTTAGCAGCATTTACCCCACCTTGTGCTGCAATTGAGTGCGCACGACGTGGAGAATCTTGAAAACAAAATGCTTTTACATTATACCCCATTTCCCCTAGTGAAGCTGCGGCAGAAGCTCCTGCAAGACCAGTTCCAACTACGATAACATCGATTTTTGGACGGTTATTTGGAGCTACAAGTTTTAAGTGATTTTTATGATTCGTCCATTTCTCTGAAATAGAACCTTCTGGTATTTTAGAATCTAACTTCATAATATATTCTGATGTTGATTATTTAGTAAAGTGAATGTACAAGGGAATAATAGCAAATAATAGTGGTACTATTATTGCAAAACCGGTTCCGAAAGCTTTGATTAGCGGTGTAAATTTGTTGTTTACTCCCAACGTTTGGAACGCACTTTGAAATCCGTGTAGTAAATGGAAAGCCAAGACTGCCATAGACAACACATAAAAAATAGTAAAGGCTAATCCCCATTTGGCCTCTCTAAAGAAATCGAAAGTAATTTTATGCAAATCTTTGTAGGCTTCTTTCACTTTTACATTAGCTGTTGCGTCGTAAATTTCAGTTCTATTTTTGATTACATAATTGGGATCATTAGCAGGAACATAACCACCATCGGTCGTTAAATAAAAATCATTTTTCATTCCTTGCATTTCGATCGTAATTTTTTGCAAAGGCATCTTTTCATCAAAGTGCATTTTTGCCCAAAAATTAATCATGTGAGTAGCAATAAAAATCAAAACCACAGTTCCTAACACTGCCATATTTCTAGAAGCGAAGCTGCTATTTCCTGTTGGATTGTTCATAGCGTAACCGATAGGTCTTGCCGCTTTGTTTTGAAAAGCCAACATAATCCCGTCGATTGCATGGAAAATAATTGAAATGTAGGTTAAATACGAAAGTAATTTTACTGCTGGATTGGAAGTCATAAATAATGCATACTGATTGAATTTTAATGCATCACCAAAAATCAACTGAAGATTTCCAGCCAAGTGACCCGCCAAAAACAAGCACAAAAATAAACCTGTAAGAGCCATCCAGTATTTTTTTGCTAGCGATGACTTTAAAAGTGCAGATTTTGCCATAATATTTGTTTGATTGTATAGTTTAAAAAATTGAAACAAAAATAAATGATTTTAGGTGTATGTACAACCTTTTGGAAGTAATTTATAATGAGTTTAAAGTGTTTAACTTCTGGTAATTTAACTTATTGAAAACTAGGAATCAAGCCTCTTAATCCCATATCAACAACATTCTCACCCGCACTAGGCTCATATTTCCCATCGGCATTTACTTCTGTCCACTCAAAACTATTGTTAATCGAAAGCGATAACGTTACAACAATGTCTTTTGTTTCATTTCCGGTTATCACTAAATTTCTGGCAAATTTTCCGGTTACCACACATGAATTGGGCGGTAGTGGTGATGTGGCGGCCAGAGGGTTAGGAACCGTTGTAGCGCCAGCAGGTGCTTGTCCAGAAGTTGAATAATTAATTCCTTTCAAACCAAAAGCCCAATACCCCTGATTGCGATTGCCATTCACTACAAATGGGTAGCTTCCAATCTTGTGCGTAGTAATATAAGTCCTAGTTCCAACAAAACTTGCCAAAGTCCCAACGTAATCGGTGCCAGAACTCAACACATTAATGTCAAAATTTTGATACGACAACGAACATCTTGCCCATTCATAACTACCAGGAGTAATTTCTTTTAACGGAATAGAAAGAAAAGTTTCGCCTTGTTTACAAATGATCGCTTTACTAAAATCGAAAGCCGGTTCACCCCCAATATTTGTTTCCGCTCCGCGATACAAACGAGTCCCTTCCCCTAATGGCGTGTTCGCATTAGGCGAAAACTCTAAAAAGTGAGAACTGATCTTATTAAAAATAGGGGTTTGAGCCGCATTTCCTGCAGGAATTGTAGAAGGTTCTCCCAAATTATTCAATCGTTCTTGAGTAGGATCAAACTTGAATTTAACGATCAAACTGGGCACTTTCGTTTCTTTTATAATCGCCACATCATCTTTATCGGTACACGAAAAAAGTGTACACATCGACAGCACACCCATAATCAATTTCACATTTTTTACTTTCATTTTTTGTAGGTTTTGGTTTCCACTTCATTTTTTATAAAAGTAGAATTTTTAAGCATTTAAACAAGATTTTACTACTAAAAATATATTTTTGTATGTTACTTTTTGAAAATGAAAAACACAACTGCTTTTTTTAATTACCTACAACTTCACATCGGAAACATTGATGATTTCAACATTGTTGCTTCTGACATCATTAGTAAATTTTCATTTTTAGAGTTAAACAAAAACGATTTTTTTGTTAAAGAAGCAGCCATTTGCCCTTATTTCTGTTTTGTGGAAAGTGGTATTTTACAACATGCTATCATGGTGCTTGACGAAGAGAAGACAACCTATTTGGCTTTACAAAATTCGGTTACTTCTTCTTTAAATAGTTTTTTGAATCAAGTCCCGTCTCGCAAAAGCATCAAAGCACTAACTCCCTCAAAATTATGGGTAATTGATTTGAAAACATTCCAAGAATTATCCCGTAACAACGCTGCCTTCCATCAGTTTTATCATTCGATCATTGAAAAACAAATTTGTCTGATTGACGATTATCGAATCGATTTGTTGACATTAACTCCAGAAGAGCGTTACAAAAAACTGCTTCAAAACGAACCAAACCTTTTACAAGAAATTCCGCTGCATTATTTGGCTTCCTTTTTAGGGATTTCGACTAGAAACATGAGCCGTATACGAAAGAATGTGAAATAAATGGATTGATTCAAAGATATAAAGATAAAAATAGCGCCATTTGGCTACTGACTATTTTCATTCTTTCTGTAAATTTACATCGAGTATTAAATTATTCAATTCTAAATTTTTTAATCTTTAAATTCAACTCATGAAATACCATCAAATAGACCGCAATTTATTCATCAAAAATAGAAGAAAATTCACTTCAATGATGAAACCTAACGGTGTTGCCATTTTCAACTCTAATGATATCTATCCGGTTTCCGCCGATTCGACGTTGCCTTTTGCACAACATCGCGATATTTTTTACTTATCAGGAGTCGACCAAGAAGAAAGTATCTTGTTATTATTTCCAGATGCGCCTTATGAACATTTGAAAGAAATTTTATTCTTAAAAGAAACCAACGAACACATTGCGATTTGGGAAGGTGAGAAATTAACTAAAGAGCGTGCTTTTGAAGTATCGGGGGTAAAAACAGTGATCTGGTTACAAGATTTTCACAAAACACTTAAAGAAATCATGATGTATGCCGACACGATGTACATCAACACCAATGAACATTATCGCGCTGTTATCGAAACCGAAACTCGTGAGGCCCGTTTTATCAAATGGTGGAAAGAAAATTATCCAGCACACAAAGTAGAAAAATCGAATCCAATCTTACAACGCATTCGTTCGATTAAAGAAAGTGAAGAAATTGATTTGATTCAACAAGCCTGTAACATTACTGAAAAAGGAGTCCGAAGATTATTAAATTTCGTAAAACCAAATGTCATGGAATACGAAATTGAAGCCGAATTAGCACACGAATTCTTGAGAAACCGTTCAAAAGGATTTGCGTACACCCCAATTATTGCTTCGGGAAATAATGCCAACGTTTTGCATTATATTGAAAACAACCAACAATGTCATGCGGGCGATTTGATTTTATTAGATGTGGGTGCCGAATATGCTAATTATTCAAGTGATTTAACTCGTATGATTCCGGTTTCCGGTCGATTTACCGACAGACAACGTGCGGTTTACAATGCGGTGTTGAATGTGAAAAATGAAGCTACTAAAATGTTACTTCCTGGTACTTTATGGAAACAATACCATATTGAAGTGGGTAAAATAATGACTTCCGAATTATTAGGACTGGGATTAATTGACAAAGCTGATGTGCAAAATGAAAATCCCGATTGGCCAGCCTATAAAAAATACTTTATGCACGGCACGTCGCATCATTTAGGATTAGACACGCACGATTACGGATTATTACACGAGCCAATGC
>JAGORP010000091.1 GCA_018062725.1 Flavobacterium sp. | reverse complement strand
TCCATATTCTTCAAACTTTCTTCTTGGTTTTTACATGAAAATGCTACTATTAAGAATGCGATTATGGCTATTTTTTTCATTTTACTATATTGATTTTTTTTCTATTTGCTTCTTACGAAGATAGACAATAATTGAAAATATTAAAAATCCGATAAGAATTTTCACATATATTTCAACATTTTGCTTTTCTCCAGTGGCATAAGAATGCAAACCACTTAAATGGAAGTTCACTCCGAAGTACGTCATTAGAATTGAAGCAAAGGCTAAAACACTCATAAAATTGTATGTGAATTTACCTCTTAAAGCCGGAACAAAACGCATATGAATCACAAAAGCATAGATCATAATACTGATTAATGCCCAAGTTTCTTTAGAATCCCATCCCCAATAACGTCCCCAACTTTCATTGGCCCATTGTCCACCTAAAAAGTTACCAATAGTTAACATCACCAAACCAACTGTAAGTGCCATTTCATTGATATAAGTAATTTCTTTGATGTTTAAGTCCATTACTTTTTTGTTGTTTCTATTTGTAAACAACATTAATAATAAGGCAACTAATCCCAAAATTGCTCCTAAAGCAAATGGACCATAACTCGCTACGATAACGGCTACGTGAATCATTAACCAATAGGAATTTAAAACGGGTTGTAAGTTAGCAATTTGAGGATCCATCCAATTCCAATGGGCAATCATTAAAATCATCGCAGCGACAAAAGCAGTAGAAGCCACCGTTAAGGCCGATTTTCTTCCAAAAGCCAATCCGAAAAACATGATAGACCAACCTACATAAATCATCGATTCATAGGCGTTACTCCAAGGTGCGTGACCTGAAATATACCAACGAGCAATTAATCCAAGTGTATGCAAAACAAATAACAGTCCTAAAGTGATGTGGAATGTTTTTACGACATAACTAACCCATTTTTTATTGTTGAAAATACCAATGATAACGAACACAAACATGAACACTCCTGCATACATGTACCAAGAATACAATTTCTTGAAAATATCATATTTGTTGTACAGGATTTCTAAATCGATTTGTTTTTCGCTTGGACGGACTTTACCACCAAATTTTTTCTGGTAATTTTCTAAACCAATAACCAAACTATTAGCGAGTTTATAATCTTTAGAAACATTAGCTTTATCTAAAGAATTCAAATAAAACGGCAATACATTTTTAACGGTATCAATAGCGGTTCCTGTAGGCTCATTGACTTCAAGGAAACTTACCCATTTGTTGTTTTTATCATTCGGAATAGGAAATATCTTTAGAATTTGTCCCGAAATCGCCGAATACAATAAATTCACTTTTTTATCCGCTTCAATAAAATCTTTTTCAAAAGCATTCGGCACTGCCGCTTTGTAGGCTTTATCCAACTGATTGCTTAATTTGTAATTTCCTTTTTCGTCAAAGAAGTTAATTAATTTGGCAAATTTTGCCTCTTTGTCTACGCCAATTATTTTTCGAATACTATCATTTCCTTTTTTCAGATAAATAATTGGAATCTCATACCAAACTTGCGGAAACTGCGTCATTGATAAGAAAACCTGATCGGAATTCATCTCTTTATACGTATCCGCTTTACTCACTTTACGCAATAATTCAGAAGAAAAAGTATTGATAGGTTTCATTCTTCCTCCAGCATCTTGAATAATCAAACGACCAAATTTTGCAGCTTGTTCTTCCGGAACTAAATACTTTTTTAAGATGGTATCGATTTGTTGTTCGGTAGGAATGGCTTTGTGATTGTGGTTTTGAGAAAATCCGTTAAAAGAGATTAAAAAGACAACCATTGAAAGCAAACTTGCTTTTTTCGCTTTCACTTTTTCTAATTTCTGTTTCAATTCGGCAAAGCGAGAATATTTAGTAAATAAAATGGCCATCATTCCGAAATACAATAAAAAGTACCCAATATAAGTAATCCAAGTTCCCCAGAAATCGTGATTTACAGATAATTTAGTTCCTTTTTCGTCTGGATCAAAGCCCGATTGAAAAAAGCGATATCCTTTATGGTCTAATACATTATTCATAAAAATACGAGTCACAAACGGTTTCTCATCTTTAATGGTCACCAAACTTTCAAAGGCCGAATAGCTTTTATCAGTACCTGGATATTTGGAAGCAGTAAATTTATTAAGTTGAATTTTAAATGGAAGTTCGTAAACTTTGCTTCCGTAAAAAATAGTGTATTCTAAATTTCCTAGTTTAAACGCTTGTGGTTCTCCAGGATTTCCTTTCTGACCCAAAAGTGTAATCGTTTTTTCTTCTCCTTCATTAGAAACTTTTAAAACAACAGCATCATTGCTTTCTTTGTCTTTATAATTTCCGTTTGATTTGTATTCCTTAACACCTTTGATCGCCGATTCTGGAAATACAAATTGTGTACCTCCAACGTTATATAACGATCGATACATCAATTCGGCTTTGGTATCTTTTACTACATTTCCTTTCATTTGATCGGCCATTCGCATGAAGTTACCATCAAAAGGCGTTTCAATAAACGATGATTTTGCATCAATCGTGATATTTACAGCCCCTTTGGTATATTTGTTTAAGGCAAAAAGTATGTTGTGAATACTTTGTACTTCCCCTTCTTTTAGAAAATGTTCGTGTCGTTGGCCACCACCAGCTTCCACCATTTTTAAAAACAAGACTCCTTTTTCATCTGGTTTTACCATTTCGGTGGCACCCATAATAAATTTGACTAATTCTACTTTAAACGGAATTTTATCGAACGTATAATTATCGGTAAAACTATTATCTACTGCACCAGAAAGCAATAATGGCTTTTCAAAAGTACGGCGTTTTAGTTCGCCTTCATGTTGTCCATCCACTAACATTGTCAAATAGGTTTTATCTGAAAAAACCTGATTTTCTGTAGCTCCTTCACGAATTGGCATGATGCCTTCATAACTGATATAACGAGTTATAAAAGCTCCCAATAAAATTAAAATAAACGACAAGTGCAGTATAAGAGTTGCCCATTTTTCCTTTTTATACAATTGATAGCGTTTTATATTTCCTAAGAAATTGATCATAAAAAATACCATGATGACTTCAAACCACCAAGCATTATAGACCATAACTCTGGCAGTATCGGTATTATAGGCATCTTCAATAAAAGTTCCTGCAGCCATTGCAGCGGCAAAAGCGATAAACAAAACAGCCATTAATCGAGTAGAAAACAGGAAGGAAAATATCTTTTTGTCCATTTTTGGAAATTCAAAATTAAGTTGCACAAAAATACTTAATTAGTTTGGCAATCGGATTTAAAACCATAGAATTTTAAGGATTTTTAACAAATAAAAAAGCGAAATCAAATTGATTTCGCTTCGTCTCTTTTTTGAAAAGAAAATTAATTACTTTTCAAATAATTTTTTTACATCTTCCATAGTCATCATCTCTGAAATACCGGTAGCCGATGTCACTTTGTTTGTTGTCATAAACTGAACCGTGGTTTTAGCAGTGGTTTTAGTATAATGCAACCAAACATAATCATTTGGCAATTCTAATTTAATATCATACATCGGAGATGCATTAAATCCATCTATTATGATTTTAAATAAATTCTCATAATCATTTTGAACATTCTTAAAAGAAAAGTTTCGAATGTTGATATCATCTTTATTTTCAATGTTTTTGTAAAAAAAGGTAAAAACATCTCCTTCTTTTTGCACATAAACATCACTCACACCAACTCGACCTAATCTTTCAAGAGGCGTTGTGGGTAAAACTTTAATTTGACTATATCCTGTTATCACACAGAATAAAAACATAATAATGGTCAATCCTTTTTTCATAATACTATTTTTAATAGGTTAAGTTTTGAAAGTCGAAAATACTATCTTTTTCATTTAGCTTAACGAAATATATAAAAAAATATAAACATTTTTTGTTAAAAACTATATTTACAGCATATTAGCCATGATTTTCTTATCATTTCATTTTTTATTACTTTAGCCAAATGATTTCGGTAGTGATTATTGGTTCAGGAAATGTGGCGCAACATCTAATTTCAGCATTCGCTAAAAGCGAAACGGTAGACGTTATCCAAGTATATTCCCGAAATACAGAAACAAAGATTGCAAATTTTGAGGCTTCAAAAATCACGAATACCTTTTCACAAGTAAAGGAAGCTGATTTGTATCTCATTTCTGTAACCGATCAAGCTATACATGAGGTTTCAAATCAAATTCCGTTTGAAGGTAAATTGGTAGTCCATACATCAGGTAGTGTTGCCCTTTCAGAATTAAGTTCAAAAAATAGAAAAGGCGTCTTTTATCCGTTACAAACATTTTCAAAAAATAAAGCTGTAAATTTTAAAGAAATTCCTATTTGTTTGGAAGCCGAAAACGAAACCGATTACCAAACATTAGAATTAATTGGGAAATCTATTTCAGATAAAATCTTCAACATCAATTCTGAACAACGAAAAGCATTACATGTTGCCGCGGTATTTGTATGTAATTTTAGCAATCATTTGTATCAAATAGGAAATGAAATTTGCGATCAAAACAATATCCCTTTTGAAGTATTACATCCTTTAATTATGGAAACGGCGGCTAAAATCAAAACGCTTTCTCCTTCCGAAGCGCAAACAGGTCCAGCAAAACGAAACGACACACAAACCATAAACACCCACTTAAATTTCCTTCGTAACGAAACACAAAACGAAATCTATAAAATTCTAACCAAATCGATTATTGATAATGGCAAAAAGCTATAAAGAAATTATGAATGAAATCACCACTTTTGTTTTTGACATTGATGGTGTTTTAACAGACGGAACTGTACATGTAACTCCTACAGGAGAAATGCTTCGCGAGATGAATATTCGTGACGGATTTGCCATGAAAGCCGCTATTGAAAGTGGTTATAATGTGTGCATTATTTCAGGTGGAAGTAATGAAGGAGTTCGCATTCGATTGCGAAATTTAGGTATTACCGATATTCATTTGGGTACACCCGATAAAGTAAAAACATTCAAAGAATATACCGACAAGTATAACATTAAAGCCGAACAAGTGTTGTATATGGGTGACGACATCCCTGATTATCACGTGATGCAATTGGTAGGATTAGCTACCTGTCCGCAAGATGCTAGTCCAGAAATCAAAGCCATATCAAACTATATTTCACATGTAAATGGCGGAAAAGGTGCCGTTCGTGATGTGATTGAGCAAGTCATGAAAGTGCAGGGGAAATGGCATTTATATTATAATGGAAAGTTTGATTAAATCGAAAAACATATCAACAGATAACCGAATAAAGCAAAAATGAAATACCTCAACCTTATACGATACAAAAACTTATTACTACTTGCATTTATGCAATTGGTAATACTTTTCGGATTTTTAAAAATGCAAGATATTCCGCTAGCTTTGGCACTTTGGCAATATTATTTACTCATTATAGCTACCGTTTGTATCGCTGCTGGAGGCTATATAATTAATGATATTATGGACCAAGATGTTGATGGGATTAATAAACCTAAAAAAGCAATTGTTGGCCATTCCATTTCCGAAAATTTCGCCTATAATTTATACGTAGCCTTTTCAATCGTTGGAGTAGGAATTGGTTTTTATTTATCAAAAATAATTGGTCGTCCCAATTTTGTAACTGTTTTCATTCTATGCGCGGCGTTGCTTTATATCTATTCAACAAGTTTCAAACATATAATGATTGTCAAAAATATTGTTGTCGCTTTTTTATTGGCTTTTAGTATTTTAATCATCGATTTATTCATGATTTTCCCCGCAACCGACATTTCCAATCGCGAGCAAATGTTTCCTGTTTTTTCGGTTTTAATCGATTTTTCTATTATTGCCTTTATCATTAATCTTTTACGAGAAATGGTCAAAGATTTGGAAGACGTAAACGGTGATTACAACAACGGGATTCAAACTTTACCGGTTGCTTTAGGTGTTTCGAGAACGACCAAATTAGTGTTTGCCTTAAGTTTTGTACCCATCATTTCAATATTATATTACATGTATGTTAATTTGTTTGAATTGCAATTGGCAACTGTGTATATATTAGGATTTATAATAGGTCCACTACTTTATTTTTCGATTAAAATCTGGTCGGCCAAATCAAAAAAAGACTATTCGCATCTAAGCGATGTTTTAAAAGGCATTATCTTTTTTGGAATCATTGCCATTGCTATTATAGGAATAAACATGAAATACTATGCTGCGCAATAAATTAAAAAACACCAAAATCATTCTAGCATCGGGTTCGCCACGCAGACAACAGTTCTTTAAAGAATTTGGAATCGATTTTGAAATCCGTCTAAAAGAAATTGAAGAAATTTATCCTGAAACTTTACAACATCTTGAAATAACCGATTTTTTAGCCAAATTAAAAGCGGCTGCATTCGATACCGAATTACAAGAAAACGAACTTTTAGTAACTAGTGATACTTTAGTTTGGCACCACAATCAAGCACTTGGCAAACCCAAAGATTATGAAGATGCTTTTCAAATGCTAAAAAGTTTGGCCAATGCAACACATGAAGTAATAGGTTCTGTCTGTTTTAAAACTTCCACTAAAACAGAAATTATTAATGATGTTACCAAAGTTACGTTTGGCGATTTATCCGATGAGGCCATTCACTATTATTTAGAAAATCATCAACCTTTTGACAAAGCAGGAAGCTACGGAATCCAAGACTGGATTGGACTTATCGGCATTTCAAAAATTGAAGGATCTTACACCAATGTCGTAGGATTACCCACCGAAAAAGTCTACCAATATTTATTAAATTTATAATTGCAACTCTACTCATACTATTTTTTGGCACAGTAATTGGATACTAATTATCAAACATAACCGTTTATATAGTACCCATAACTAAAAACCATTTATTATGAAGAATATTAAATTTATTACCGGAGCTTTTTTAATGCTATTTGCATTGCAATCAAACGCACAAGTATCAGTTAGTTTAAATATTGGTACTCGTCCTGATTGGTGTGGACATTATTATGAAGACAGAGTTCAATATGTCTATTTACCAGAATTAGAATGTTATTATGATAATTTTGCCGAAGTATACATCTATTACGGACCTCACGGATGGCTACGTTCTCGTTATCTACCAGAATATTGCCACGGATATGATATTAACAGAGCACACAGAGTCGTAATTGATTACAGAGGAAATTCTCCTTGGTCTCATTTTAACCATCATAGAAATTATTACTGGAGAGATAATTACAGAAACTACCGTCAAGAATATTATGGTCCAAACTATAATCGAAGAGGCAACTATGTAGCCGTTTCCGACAGAAGAGACTATAGAAATTATGATAATGACCGATATGAAAAAAGAGGAAATGGAAATGCACATGGTCATTACAAAAGAGATAACGACAACGATAGAGGAAACTCAGGTGGTGGAAACGGTCGCGGTCATGGAAGACGTTAATTCATCTACTTAATTAGAAATTCAGAGAACTTCGGTTCTCTGTTTTTTTTATTTGTAATCGCAAGGAATAAAGCAATCTTAAATCATTTCTTTATCTTTGCAAAAAGATTTTAAATTGAGATATTTCCTAGAATTCGCATATAACGGAACCCATTACCATGGCTGGCAATACCAACCTAATGCAGTTTCAGTACAAGAAACATTAAACAAAGTCTTTTCCACTTTACTGCAAGAAGAAATCGAAATTGTAGGAGCAGGACGTACCGATACCGGTGTTCATGCTTCTCAAATGTATGGACATTTTGATACTGAAAAAGAATTGGACCTTGAAAAATTGATTTACAAGGCCAATTCCTTTTTACCAAAAGATATTTCCATTTTTAAAATCATTCCGGTTCACAATGATGCGCATGCGCGTTTTGACGCTACTTCCAGAACCTATAATTATCATATTGTCACGCATAAAAATGTTTTCAACACCGAATTGGCTTGGTACTACCAGCATCAATTAGACATAGAAGCCATGAATGAAGCGGCCAAATTATTGTTGGATTTTACCGATTTTGAATGTTTTTCAAAAACCAATACCGATGTTTTTACCTTCAATTGTAAAATCACAGAAGCCTATTGGAAAAAAGAAAATAATACACTTATCTTTACCATTACTGCCGATAGATTCTTGCGAAACATGGTTCGCGCTATCGTAGGAACTTTAATCAATGTTGGTTTACATAAAATTTCTACCGAAGACTTTATACAAATTATTGAAAGTAAAAGTCGAAAAAAAGCTGGTTTTTCGGTACCTGCTCAAGGATTGTTTTTAACCAAAATTACGTATCCGTACATCAATAACGAAAATGAAAGCATTTGATACCCGTTTATTTAAACGGATTTTAGAATATACAAAACCCTATAAATGGCGCTATAATAGTGTCATCTTATGGGCTATTTTGTTATCTGTTTTTGCCGCTCTTCGCCCCTATTTATTGAAAGACATTATCGATGATTATGTGATTCCAAAAAAATTAAATGGATTCATTATCATGACGATTATAATGGGAATTACACTATTTCTGGAAGTATTAGCCCAGTTTTATTTTGTGTATTGGGCGAATGTTCTGGGACAAGATATTGTAAAAGACATCCGAATTAAATTATTCAAACATTTAACCAGTTTCAAAATTAGCTATTTCGATCATGAACCTGTTGGAAAACTAATTACCCGTTCGGTTTCCGATATTGAAGCCATTGCCCGAATTTTTAGTCAAGGATTGTTTATGATTATCTCTGGCTTGCTCAAAAT
>JAGORP010000010.1 GCA_018062725.1 Flavobacterium sp. | reverse complement strand
TGGCTGTCCAGAAGATTGCGGTTATTGTCCTCAAGCAGCACGTTACCACACCAATGTAGAAGGCAACGACTTAATGAGTGTTAGCCAAGTAAAAGCACAAGCTTTACGAGCAAAAGCATCGGGTTCATCACGTGTGTGTATGGGAGCCGCATGGCGAAATGTAAAAGACGGACCTGAATTTGACGATGTATTAGAAATGGTTCGTACTATTAACAAACTTGACATGGAAGTTTGTTGTACCCTTGGAATGTTAACCGAGAATCAAGCACACCGATTAGCAGAAGCGGGACTTTACGCTTACAATCATAACTTAGATACTTCGGAAGAATACTATAAAGAAGTTATTTCTACCCGTGGTTTTGAAGACCGTATTCAAACCATTGAAAACGTAAGAAAAACAAACGTAACGGTTTGTAGTGGTGGAATTATTGGAATGGGAGAAACCATAGAGGATAGAGCGGGAATGTTAGTCGCTTTATCTACCTTGAACCCACAACCCGAATCGGTGCCCATTAATGCACTGGTTGCTGTGGAAGGAACTCCAATGGAAGAAGAAGAACCAGTTGAAATCTGGGAAATGATTCGAATGGTAGCCACTACAAGAATTGTAATGCCTCAAACACAAGTGAGACTTTCGGCAGGAAGAACCAACATGAGTCGTGAAGGACAAGCCATGTGCTTCTTTGCTGGAGCCAATTCTATTTTTGCGGGTGATAAATTATTGACCACTCCAAATCCTGATGTTAACGAAGACATGAAAATGTTTGAATTATTAGGATTACAAGCCCAAAAACCTTTCATCAAATTGATGCAACCTAAAACAGTAGAAGCTTGTGATTCAGAATACCAATCGCTTGGCGAAAAACCAAAATGGACAAGACCTACTCATACAATTGAGAGAAACCTTGAAGCAAGCGGAAAAGGTAAAAATTAATACTCATCATTAGGTGAATTTATTTCATGTAAAATGAATACAACTTTACTTTCTCAAATAAATTCACCTACTGATTTAAAAAAATTAAATCGGGATCAATTACCACAATTAGCCCAAGAATTACGAGATTTTATCATCGAAATCATCTCCCAAAAAGAAGGACATCTAGGCGCTAGCCTTGGTGTAATTGAACTTACCATTGCTCTTCATTATATCTTTGACACCCCTACCGACTTGTTGGTTTGGGACGTAGGACATCAGGCTTACGGGCACAAAATTCTCACCGGACGAAGAACTACTTTTCATACCAATCGTGATTGGAATGGTATTTCGGGTTTTCCAAAAAGAAGCGAAAGCACCTATGATGCCTTTGGCGTTGGTCATTCATCAACATCCATATCGGCCGCTTTAGGAATGGCTTTAGCATCCCAACTTAAAAAGGAATTCGATAAAACCCATATTGCCGTTATCGGAGACGCTTCTATTGCTTCCGGAATGGCTTTTGAAGCCCTGAATCACGCCGGAGTTACTAATGCCAATCTATTGGTTATTCTAAACGACAACGCTATCGGTATTGATCCCAGTGTTGGTGCATTAAAGAATTATTTCACTTCTGTTAAAAAAGGAGAAAATCATGAAGAAAACAATATTATTCGGTCGTTAAACTTTAATTATTCTGGACCAATTGACGGGCATGATTTTGAAGCAGTACTCTCAGAATTATCCCGATTGAAAACGACAAAAGGACCAAAGTTTTTACATATTATTACTACAAAAGGGAAAGGACTACAGTTAGCCGAAGAAAACCAAGTAAAATACCATGCCCCCGGGAAATTTGACGCCATAACCGGTAAAATTTATCACAAAGAAGAAGAAAACTTACCCCCTAAATTTCAAGAGGTTTTTGGACAAACTTTGGTAACACTAGCCCAAGAAAATGAAAAAATTATCGGGATAACTCCCGCAATGCCAACAGGTTCTTCCCTAAATTACATGATGGAAGCTTTTCCAGAACGCGCTTTTGATGTAGGTATTGCCGAACAGCATGCCGTTACTCTCTCGGCAGGAATGGCAACACAAGGTATGGTGGTATTTTGTAATATTTATTCAACTTTTTTACAACGTGCTTACGATCAAGTCATACATGATGTGGCTTTGCAAAATTTACCTGTAATTTTTTGTATTGATAGGGCTGGTCTTGTAGGGGAAGATGGTGCTACTCATCACGGTGTTTTCGACTTAGCCTATTTGAGTTGTATTCCCAACCTAATAATTTACGCACCCCTTCATGAAATTGAACTTCGTAACATCATGTATACCGCGCAATTAGGACTACAACAACCCATTGCGATACGTTACCCTAGAGGCCGAGGTTTTATCCAAAATTGGCAACAACCCTTTCAAAAAATTGAAATCGGAAAAGCCATTCAGCTCGAAAAAGGAAGTGAAATTGCCATTTTATCAACGGGAACAATAGGAAATAATGTCACAAAAGCATTGGCCCAATTAAAAAATAAAAACAAATTTTCGCATTATCATTTTCCATTTGTAAAACCTTTGGATCAAGAAACTTTACGCTCTATTTGGGAAAAATATGACAAAGTAATCACCATTGAAGAAGGAACTATCGAGGGAGGTTTCGGTAGTCTAGTCTCCTCTTTTTTTCAAGAAAGAGATTTAACTATACGCGTTAAAAAACTCGGAATTCCGGATACTTTCATCGAACACGGAACCGTTCAACAATTACACGAAATTTGCAAAATAGATGTTAAATCGCTCGTTAATTATTTTACAAAATGTTCATAGCGCCGCAAAATACCGATTTACTGCTTTCCGAAGCACAGAAAGAAGCATTGTACATCAAGTTAGTCGAACAAATAAATAAGGATTTTACGCTCGCAAACGAAAATATCGATTTCCCGGTTGAGATTGCTCCTATCGATTTAAAAATTCAGCTGCACGAAAAAATATACCGATTAATTCAACATAAATTCGCCGAATACCTTAACTTGCTGTATATTATAGATGTTTCGGAAGAACAAATAAAAAAATTGGACGGTTCCGATATTATGGAACTTGCCGAACAGGTCACTTTTTTGATATTAAAAAGAGAATGGCAAAAAGTCTGGTTCAGAAATCGTTATTAAAATTACTTTTATGAAATCAATATTCGCAATTATCACCTTATTACTATGTAGTTATACCTTTTCTCAATCGAAGGAAACAAACGAAATAAATGCCTTATTAGACAATTGGCACAAAGCTGCTGCCGAAGCAAAATTTGAGGCTTATTTTAACGTTTTGGCCGAAGAATCTATTTATATAGGCACTGATGCTACCGAAAATTGGACAAAAAATCAATTTATAGCATTTGCCAAACCTTATTTTGATAAAGGAAGAGCATGGAATTTTACGGCATTGGAACGAAATATTTATGTTTCGAAGGATAAAAAAATAGTTTGGTTTGATGAGCTTTTGAATACACAAATGAAAATTTGCCGAGGAAGTGGTGTGCTAATGAAAATAGGTAAAGAATGGAAAATCAAACATTATGTTCTGTCCATGACGGTTCCAAATGATAACTCTGATGAAGTTACAAAAATTAAAGCGCCTATAGAAGACGCTTTGATTTCTAAATTTTCACAACCGAAGGAAATGAACAAATAATTATTTGTAGATATTTTCTTTTAACTGTTGAAACATTTCAACCGTCATGTTTTCTAAGTTATAATCGTTTTTCCATCCCCAATCTTCTCTTGCAGAAGTATCGTCAATACTGGCAGGCCAACTATCGGCGATTTTTTGTCGGAAATCGGGTTCATAATTAATCGTAAAATCTGGATAATGCTTTTTAATTTCGGCAGCAATTTCCTTGGGTGTAAAACTCATCCCTGATAAATTGTACGAAGAACGTATTTTAATCTGGTCTGCTGGAGCTTGCATAATGTTAATGGTCGCTTTGATGGCATCATCCATATACATCATTGGCAAACCTGAATCTTCCGATAAAAACGAAGTGAATTTCCCTTCGGTAATCGCTTTGTGATAAATATCAACCGCATAATCGGTCGTACCACCTCCAGGAGGAGAACTCCAAGAAATCAATCCAGGATAACGCAAACTTCTCACATCTACTCCGTATTGTTTGTGGTAATACTCACACCAGCGTTCGCCAGTTTGTTTACTAATTCCGTACACCGTTGAAGGCTCCATAATAGTGTATTGAGGAGTATTTTCTCTTGGTGTTGTTGGTCCGAAAACAGCAATACTAGAAGGCCAATATATTTTTTTGATTTTACCCGCCTTGGCTAAATTCAACACATGAAAAAGTGAATTCATATTTAAGTCCCATGCAAAAGCAGGGTTTTTTTCGGCCGTAGCAGAGAGCAAAGCCGCCATCAAGTACACATCGGTAATTTGATATTTTTCAATAAGATGTTCAATTTGGTTATAATCCAAAGCATTGACTACTTCGAAAATACCGTCATTGACTACATCAATATTTAATTTTCTAATATCGGAAGCGACCACATTATCATTCCCATATATTTCGCGAAGTTTTTGTGTTAGTTCAGTCCCGATTTGGCCGCAAGCACCAATTATCAATATTTTTGTGTTCATCGTAGTTAATTAGGTAGACAAATATACCAATAATCTGAATGCCTTTCTTAAGTTCTTTAACACTTTTGACAACGTAAAAACAAAAATCGTACTTTTGTCGTTTCAAAGTATTTAGTAAATGAAATTACCAATCATATATAGTCTTATGGTCTTGTTTTTCTTTTCAGCGTGTAAAGAAGATACAAAAATCCGCGAAATAGAAATTCAAAAGGACAAAAAAGAAAAGGAATTAGTCTTTAATGCTATTAACAAAGCTTGGAATTTTCCGGTTCGTTCTCTTACACCCGAATCTCAAATCATTGCAACTAGTTGGAACGAATGGCGTGTATTTAATAATGAATTACAACAAAAACCAGCTTCAACGATTAATGCTTTTAAAATCAAAACCAAAAGTTTAGTTCAGAAAGCAGATGCCCTGCAAGGTAGCATTCCCAACCAACTCAACAAGCCCAAATTTAAAAGTCGTTTATCTGCTTTAAACACCAAACTCAGAGCCTTAAATATGTTTCTGAATATCGATCGTATTCCCCAAAAAAGAGTGATAACGATGGTCACCGACTTAAACCTGGAAGTCAATGCTATTAACGATCAAATTGAAGAAATTGTACGCCGAAGCCACATTCCATTGGAAGAAGGTGAAGCCGTTATGATCAAAAACATTGGCGGAAAAACAAACGAAACCACTCCAACCCCTCAAAACGAAGTTCCTACACAAGGGGTAAAATCATTTGAAGAAATAAAGTAATTCTGTTTTAAAACTAACAATTATCATATTTAGAAGGATTTTAATTCTTACTTTTGTAATCTTAATTCAATCTAAATAAGTGAAACTAAATTTAGCACAATTACAAGTAGGGCAAAAAGGTATTATTGACGATTTTGATATCGACAAAGTTCCTTTAAAATTACTCGAAATGGGTTGTTTACCAGGAAACGAAGTACAATTATTACAAGTTGCTCCTTTTGGTGATCCTTTATATTTAATTGTGAATGATTCACATTTAGCCATCCGTTTAGAAACTGCAGAAGCCATAACCATTACTATTTCTAACCCCATCTAACATGAAAGTTGGAAATATAAATATCGCCTTAATTGGAAATCCGAATGTTGGTAAAACGTCTGTTTTTAACCAATTAACTGGTTTAAATCAACAAGTAGGAAACTATCCCGGTATTACCGTAGAGAAGAAAGTTGGAGTTTGCAAACTCGCTTCTAACCTCAAAGCAACCATTCTTGATTTGCCAGGAACATACAGTTTAAATGCGAGCTCACTGGATGAAAATGTTGTCATCGAATTGCTTTTAAACAAAAACGATAAAGATTATCCAGATGTTGCCATTGTGGTTACCGAAGTTGAAAATCTAAAACGCAATTTGCTTTTATTTACCCAAATAAAAGATCTAGAAATTCCTACCATTTTGGTTATCAATATGGCCGATAGAATGTCATACAAAGGCATTTCATTAGATATTCCGTTTTTGGAGAAAACACTCAAAACTAAAATTGCCTTAACCAGCTCACGCAAAGGAGAAGGCATCGAAGAATTGAAAAACCTAATCGTCAACTTTAGAAACATTCCAACCGAACCGTGTTTGAATGCTTCGGAAATTGACACCGAATATTTTGGAAACCTACGTCGAGCATTCCCAAATCAATCCTTATATAAATTATGGCTCGTTATTACACAAGATGTGAATTTTGTGAATTTAGACCGAAAAGAACTTCCTAATCAATCGTTTGCAAAATCAAAAGACCAACTCAAGCGATTACAACATAAAGAAACCATAAAAAGGTATCAATTTATAAATGACACCTTAAAAATAGGCCAAACCATCGATTTAACCACGGCCAAAGACTTAAGAAGTACCTTTGATCGAATTTTGATGCATAAAGTCTTTGGATATGTCATCTTCTTCTTCATTTTGATGGTTATTTTTCAAGCGATTTTCGATTGGGCGAGCATTCCTATGGATTTTATCGATAGCGGTTTTGCATCTTTAGCTTCGTGGACAGCTTCCATTTTACCAAAAGGAATTTTAACCGATTTAATTACCCAAGGTATCATTCCAGGACTTGGAGGGATTATCATTTTTATACCTCAAATTGCCTTTTTGTTTTTATTTATCTCCATTTTGGAAGAAAGCGGCTATATGAGTCGTGTGGTTTTTTTAATGGACAAATCGATGCGTAAATTTGGATTATCAGGCAAAAGTGTTGTGCCTTTAATTTCTGGAACTGCTTGTGCTATTCCTGCCATCATGGCCACCCGAAATATTGAAAACTGGAAAGAACGTCTTATTGCTATTTTGGTTACGCCTTTTACTACTTGTTCGGCAAGATTACCCGTGTATGCGATCATTATTTCGATGATAGTCCCTAACAAACGTATTTTATACCTTTTCAACATGCAAGGATTTGCTCTGATGTTGATGTATTTAATAGGTTTCACTATGGCTTTTATTTCCGCTTATGTGTTGCATAAATCCTTAAAAATAGAATCGAAATCCTACTTCGTGGTTGAAATGCCCAATTACAAAATGCCGATGTTTAAAAATGTGGCCATCAATGTGATTGAAAAAACAAAATCATTCGTCTTTGGTGCTGGAAAAATCATCATGGCTCTATCAATTGTTTTATGGTTTTTGGCTTCATATGGCCCTGGAGAAAACTTTAGAAATGCCGAAAAAATTGTTGCTGCTCAAAGCAATTCGACCGAAAATATAGCCTCCAAAACAGCTTCATACAAACTAGAAAATTCCTACATTGGAATTATTGGAAAAACAATTGAACCCGTAATTGCTCCCTTAGGCTATGATTGGAAAATTGGTATCGCCATTGTTTCTTCTTTTGCCGCTCGTGAAGTATTTGTGGGAACGTTAGCCACGATTTACAGCATTGAAGATTCTGAAAACCAAGACGCTACCATCAAACAAAAACTAGCCGAAGAAATTAACCCAAGAACCGGAGAAAGTCTTTTTAATGTGGCTTCTGGGGTTTCATTATTGTTGTTTTATGCATTTGCCATGCAATGTGTGAGTACCTTGGCGATCACCAAAAAAGAAACCAACTCTTGGCGTTGGCCATTGGTACAGTTACTTTTTATGTCTGGTTTCGCTTATTTAACCGCTTTAATCGCTTATCAAATACTAAAATGATACAAGAAATAATTGCATTTGGTTTATTACTTGTCGCGGTTTTTTTTCTGTATAAAAAGTTCTTTGGAAAAAAGAAAACAAAAAAGAATTGTGATACTGATTGTGGGTGCCACTAACACCTAGCTTTTGTATGTAAATTGTTTAGAATCCTAAAATAGCTTTGGCAATAGAAAAATAAATCAAAATTCCGCAAATATCATTACTGGTTGTGATAAATGGCCCCGTGGCAAGTGCTGGATCAATTCCGAATTTGTCTAACAATAACGGAATAGAAGTTCCAATTAAAGAGGCAATTATAATTACAGAAATTAAGGAAACAGTTACTGTAATTCCCAAATTGATATCAACCCCTAATAAGAAATGACTACCCGTAAATAGAATGGTAGCAAGAATTGCTCCGTTTAACAAACTTAACGAAATCTCTTTTAACAATCGGTTTAAAATAGATCCACTAATGGTGTTGTTAGCCAAACCTTGTACGATAATGGCAGAAGATTGCACTCCAACATTTCCAGCCATAGCGGCAATAAGCGGTGTAAAGAAAAATAACCCGCCGTGGTCTTTCATTGCACCTTCGAATAAACCTAATAATTTCACCGAAATAAAACCTCCAAACAAGGCCAAAACCAACCAAGGCAAACGAGCACGCGTGAGTTCCAGAATACTATCATCCGCTTCTACATCTTGTGAGATACCCGCAGCTAACTGGTAATCTTTATCAGCTTCGTCTTTAATTACATCTACAATGTCATCAATGGTAATACGACCAACTAAACAACCCATTTCATCTACCACCGGAATGGCTTCCAAGTCATACTTTTGCATGATACGAGCAACCTCAACATCTTTAGTGTCTACTTTTACATAGTCAACTTTTTTGATGTATACATCGCTAATTGGCGTTTTGGTTGAAGTGGTCAATAAATCTTTTAGAGAAAGGCGTCCTTTTAATCGATCTTCATCATCTACCACATAAATAGAATGCACGCGTTGTACATTTTCGGCTTGATGACGCATTTCTTTGACACAGGTAAGCACATTCCAGTTTTCATTGACTTTTACCAGCTCTTTACCCATCAATCCACCAGCGGTGTCTTCATCGTAGCGCAAAAGTTCGACAATATCTTTAGCATGTTCTACATCCTCTAATTCCGAAATTACCTGTTCTTTTTTAGATTGTGGTAATTCGGCAATAATATCGGCAGCATCATCGGTATCTAATTCGTCAATTTCTTCTGCAATTTCTTTGGCAGAAAGGTTACGAAGGATTTTTTCACGTACCTCATCATCTAATTCCAACAGCGCTTCAGAAGTCGTTTCAGAATCCAATAATTTAAAGACATAACTGGCTCCATAGTCGTCGAGCTCATCCAAAATATCAGCAATATCAGCAAAGTGAATATCCTGCAACAAGGTTTCTAATTCTTGCGCACGATTTTCATTAATAAGTTGCTCGACTTGAGCAATAAATTCTTGGCTGATTTTAAACTCCATCGGCTTCTATTTTTTGAGTGAGTTCTATGAATTGTTCGACTGAAATTTGTTCCGGACGAAGGTCAAAGATACTATCATTTCGCAAACTATCCGATAGATTGAGTGATTTTAAACTATTTCGCAACGTTTTTCTACGTTGATTGAAAGCGGTTTTCACCACAGTAAATAAAAGTTTTTCGCTACAAGGCAATTGATAATTTTCTTTTCGGATCATTCGCATCACACCCGATTTCACTTTTGGTGGAGGTGTAAACACATGTTCGTCAACGGTAAACAAATATTCCACCTCATAAAAAGCCTGTGCTAATACCGATAAAATGCCGTAAACTTTACTGCCTTTTTTAGAACAAATACGTTCGGCGACTTCCTTTTGAAACATTCCCGAAAATTCTGGAATTTGATCGCGAAGTTCTAAGGTTTTAAAGACAATTTGTGTCGAAATGTTGTATGGAAAATTTCCAATAATGGCAAAAGGTTCCTTTCCCAATGCTTTGGAAATATCGTATTTCAAAAAATCTTGAGAAATGATTTTATCACTTAGTTTTAAATAATGCGTTTGCAAATACTCCACCGATTCGGTATCGATTTCAATGACATAGGTCTCAACAGGCTTATCGAGTAAATATTTGGTCAAAACACCCATTCCTGGGCCAATTTCCAATACTTTTTTATAACCATTAAGCGTTAGAGAATCGGCAATGCGTTGCGCGATGCTTTCATCGTTAAGGAAATGTTGACCGAGGTGTTTTTTTGCTTTTACTTTATCCATTGAATAGAATATATCGACTATAATAGGTCTTTGTTAATTTCTTTTAATTGTTGAATATCCAATAAATCTTTTGGTCTTCCGGCTTTTATTTTACTTGTAATTAAATCTTCTAATGAAAGTACGTTCCATCTTAAGAAATTCAATTCTTTTACTTCTACTTTTTCACTTTGCAAGAACGCTTCTTCAAAAGTTTTATTGATTGAGAACCTAGTAATTAATTCTAAATTTAAACTTGAAGGTGAAAATTTAATAGAGATATTTTGATTTTGATTTTTAACTTCTTCGGGGAAATCTTCAAGTTCAAATCCCATTTCATGAAAAACTAAAATTAGTTTCTTAAAATTTTCAGCGGTAGTTTCAATCCAAAAATCAACATCAGCGGAATGTCTTTGATAACCATGAAAATTAACTGCACCTCCCCCTACCATTAACATTCGAACATCCTGTTTTTCACATAAAACAATGAATTGTTGAATTTCGTTATCCCAATTTTGAATCATCTTTTGTTGTGAAATCTATAATGAAATTAGTATTCTTTAATAGTCTTTTTTTAGTCGGAAAAGAATTTATTTTTTTGGAAAGAATTACAAAACTAAAAAAACGCTCTGCTTTAGATAATTTTAAAAAATCATCTAACTGTTGTGAATTGCTTTGCTCTTTAGTTTGAAAAGTAATTTTCATAATAAATCTATTAGTGTTCTGAAATTAATTCCAATTCCGTTCGAAACGCCAACATTTTGTCTCCAAACAGTTGATGACCTTCTTCGCGAAGTCTTGGAGCATCTTCGGCATAATATTTTTCTAATGTTTCTTTACTATCGGTTGTGTATTGAATAGAATAGGTTGTCCCTCCCATTTCTTCTTCCACTAAAACCTTTACCATACGAGCTGATGTAAATTTTCCAGTCGCCAAAACATCGGCAATATGTTTGGTTTGCATCCAATGCATCCATTGGTCGTGAGCACTTTCATGTATGTTGATGGTAACGTTGTATAATATCATTTTTTTGGGATTTGTGAATTTGTAAATTTGTTTATTTTATTCGAATAACCGAAAGAACAATAACCAAATAAACGTTTATAAATTGGTATCTCCTCGTAACTTTCTATAATTACTCTGCGCCGCTACAAAGTAAATACTATCTGGGTGATTAAGCACTATCTTTTCGTATAAACTCTTTGCTTTTTCAATATCTGGCGTGTGTATTCTGTAAATTTCTGCCGAAAAAAACAAGGCTTCATCAATGTAAATATCTTCGGCGTGTTTGTCTATGATTTGTTGGTAATACGATAAAGCTTGTACAAATTGATTTTGTTTTTCATACAACTCTCCCATTTTAAGCAAGGTTTCATCTTCAATACTTTCCCCTTTGTGTTGTTCCAAAATGGCTTGAAACGCTTGAATGGCTTCTACATTTTTATTCTGATAAGCTAAAAAGTCGGCTTTAGCGAATTTCTTTAAAGCCACTTGTGTAGAATCTTCCACGGTATTGTCGGAAATTAGCAAAAAATACTTCATGGCATCGTTCGCAATAAGCTGGGAAGTAGAGGATTTATGCACTTTAAACTGTTTCTGTGCCCATTCAAAATCACCTTTAAAATAACTAGCTTTAGCCATTTTTAAACTTGCTTGATGTGCGATTTGATCATTTTCTAAATCATTTTCAACTTGTGCATAATAAATTATGGCTTGGTTAAATTTTTCATCCAACAACAACACATCGGCCAATTCTAATTTCACATCTGCTTTTTGATATTCATTTAAGGGAAGCTCTAACGCTTTTGATAAGATTGCTTTGGCAGATTCGAACTGTTTTAACTGAAAAGCATCAAAATGTGCCTTTAAGATTTGTAATCGGATTGTATTGGAAGCCACTCCATATTGTTGCAACAAGCCCTTAATTTTTTGGGTTATAATTGAATACTCGGCTGTTGTTGCTTTTTCGATATCCATTTCTAATATGGAACAATTTACATCAATAATCACATCGGTATTTTGAGTATTGCCTAAAATAAATTCGAGTATTTCACGTTCAACCTCTTGTTCCTTTTCATCGGAAGCCAACCGTGCTAAACTTAAAATTTTATCGAAATTATCTGGGTTTCGTTTGTAAATGGCCTTTTCTTGAATAAATGCCTTACCATATTCTTTTTGCGTCACAAAATACCAGCTCATAAATTCGTTCCAGAAAATATCTTGTGTTTTTTGCGTTCGAAGTAATAATGCTTTTCGTAACGCTTCTGAGAAAACTTTGGTATGATCTTCTGTTAGAAATCGTTGCAACGAATTTTGAACCAAAACCACATTTGTTGGAAATTTATAGGCATAATCAACCAACGAATTTATCATAAAATCAATATTTCCTTGTTGCCCATGAAGCATGGCAATTTGGTAATCGAAATTTACACTTTCATTTAGCTTTTGACCCAAATCATAGGCTTGTATCGCTGGAGAAATTAATGTTTTTTGTTCGAAATCGCGAGCAACAGTATACACGTTATTGGGATTTTCAACGATTTTATCTAAGGCAATTTTATAGTTTTTATCGGCTTTCTCCTGCATTTTTTGCAATTGAAAATTGTAGCCAAGCTCTACATAAAGATTAGGGTATTTGAGTCGGTTAAGTCGGGATTGAATTATATCTTCCGCCTTATCAAACTGTTTCAATTGCTGATAACAAATAATTTGTTTTTGGAAAAATTGATAATTATTAGGGCTGTTTTTGACCAATTCTTCATAAATCAAAATAGCTTTGTCAAATTCCCCTCGGTCAAAATAATTTTGAGCCAATTGCTCATTTGCCGGAGGTCTTTGTTGGGTATGGGCTTGCGGATTACTTCCCTGCGAAGGCGTAACCGAATATTCCTGCGCCAACACTAACGTAGGAAACAACAATAGTAAGCTTACAAAAATCTTCATCCCATTAAAAAAACAATGTACTAAAGATAGCAATAATTTTGCCACTTTAGTACATTTTGAAATTTGTTGAAAAACTAGTTTATAATATCAAACCCTGTATATTTTCGCAATACTTCTGGAATGACGATTCCTTCCGGCGTTTGGTAATTTTCTATAATTCCAGCCAATACTCTTGGTAAGGCTAATGAACTTCCGTTTAACGTGTGCGCCAATTGTGTTTTTCCGTCTTTTCCTTTAAAACGTAATTTCAAACGGTTGGCTTGAAACGTTTCAAAATTTGAAACCGAAGAAATTTCCAACCAACGGTCTTGTGCCGTTGAGAACACTTCAAAATCATAGGTTAATGCCGAGGCAAACCCCATATCACCACCACACAAACGTAAAACACGGAAAGGCAGTTTTAGTTCACGCATAATTTCTTTTACATGCTCTACCATGCCGTCTAAAGCAGCATGCGAATTATCTGGATGCTCGATGCGAACAATTTCTACTTTATCAAACTGATGCAAACGATTCAATCCGCGAACGTGTGCACCCCAAGAACCTGCTTCACGGCGGAAACAAGGTGTATAACCCGTTACCGTTACTGGCAATTCACTTTCTTGCAAAATAACATCGCGGTAGATATTAGTCACAGGAACCTCTGCCGTTGGAATTAAATACAAATCGTCTTTGGCATCATGGTACATTTGCCCTTCTTTGTCTGGTAATTGTCCGGTTCCGTATGCCGAAGCTTCATTTACCAGATGTGGCACTTGAACTTCTTGATAACCCGCATCGGTATTTTTATCTAAGAAATAAGAGATCAAGGCACGTTGTAATTTGGCTCCTTTTCCTTTGTAAACCGGAAATCCAGGTGCTGTAATTTTCGTACCTAATTCGAAATCGATAATATCGTATTTTTTGATTAAGTCCCAGTGTGGTAACGCACCTTCGTGCAATTTTGGCACTTCTCCTTCTTCGAAAACATTTAAATTCTCCTCAGGAGTTTTTCCAAAAGGAACAATTTCTGCAGGAGTATTTGGTAATTTGTATAATTCTTGTGTTAATTCATCAGCCAAAACGCCCACAGTTTCGGTTAGTTCTTTTCCTTTTTCACGAAGTTGTGTCGTTTTTTCTTTTAAAATTTCGGCTTTTGCTTTTTCGCCAGCCTTCATCATTTCTCCAATATCCTTGGACAGTTTATTAGATTCGGCTAAAACATTATCTAATTCCACTTGTGTGGCACGACGTTTTTCATCCAGTGCAATAACAGCATCAACTATAGCGGTAGCATCAAAATTTCTTTTGGCTAAAGCTTTGATTACTTCTTCCCTTTTTTCTCTAATAACTGCGATTTGTAACATGACTTAAATTTTATAAGAACGCAAATTTAGAAATATTTCATCAGTAGCGGTACAAACTTGACAAAAAATAGTAACTTTGTGATAATGAAGAAGTATGTTTCTATAGTGTTGCTTTTCTTTTATATGTTTTCAATGACAGAAATACATCAGTTATTGAAGACCCCTAAGTTAGTGGAACATTTTTTGGAACATAAAAGCGAAAACAAAGAAATAACGCTGATTTCTTTTTTAGAAATGCATTACTTGAACGGTTTTACCAAAGATGCTGATTTTGAAAAAGACATGAAACTTCCTTTCAAAGCATCTCAAGACAATTGTTTCAGTTTTGTGGTTGTACTTCCGACTCCAGCGAAATTTGAATTAGACACAGACCCTTCTCTTTTTGAAATTCACACACCAAACATTATTCAAAAGAGACAGGTTTTCATTTCCAACTACTTATCGGCCATTTGGCAACCTCCTAAAATAGCGTAATCTATAATTACCTACTATCTAAAATGATAGGGTTCCTTTTTAATTATTGATTAAACTTTATTTTTATGTTGAATAAAATTATTGAGTTTTCTGTAAAGAATAAACTCATCATTATGTTATTTACCATTGTATTAATTGCATTTGGTATTTATAACGTTCAAAAATTACCTATAGATGCGGTTCCTGATATTACCAACAATCAAGTACAAGTCATCACGATTGCGCCTTCTTATGGCGCTACTGATATTGAACGATTGGTCACTTTTCCCATCGAACAAGCTAATAACAACATCCCTGGCTTAATTGAGATTAGAAGTTTTTCTCGATTTGGTTTATCTCTAGTCACAATTGTTTTTAATGACGATACCGATATTTATTGGGCCCGACAACAAGTAGCAGAACGCTTGCAACAAGTCCAAAGTCAGTTGCCACAAGGCATGGGTACACCCGAATTAGGACCGGTTTCTTCGGGTTTGGGAGAAATTTACCAATATGTAGTTAGACCCGAAAAAGGGTATGAAAACAAATACGATGCCACTGAATTACGAACAATTCAGGATTGGCTCATTAAAAGGCAACTTTCTGGAGTGAAAGGCGTGGCGGAAGTCAGCAGTTTTGGGGGCAAGTTAAAGCAAATTGAAATTAGCATTCAGCCCAACAAACTAAATTCTTTCGGATTAACCATATCCGATGTTTTTGATGCCCTTGAAAAAAACAATCAAAATACTGGAGGTGCTTATATTGAAAAAGAAGCTTCGGTTTTGTTTATCAGAAGTGAAGGATTACTCAAATCGAAAACCGATATTGAAAACATTGCAATAACCACTTCCAAATCAGGCATACCACTTTTGCTCAAAGATGTTGCCGAAATAAAAACAGGATTTGCTACTCGTTACGGCGCTATGTGTTACAATGATCAAGGAGAAGTTTCGGGTGCCATAGTCATGATGTTGAAAGGTGCCAATAGTAGCGAAGTAATCAAAAATGTCAAAGAACGAATTGCTCAAATTCAAAAAACCTTACCCAAAGGCGTGGTGATTGAACCCTTTTTAGACCGAACCAAAATGGTTAATAATGCCATAGGGACGGTCGAAAAAAACCTATTGGAAGGAGCCTTAATCGTCATCTTTGTACTGGTTTTATTTCTAGGAAATTTTAGAGCGGGATTATTGGTAGCTTCCGTAATTCCGTTAGCGATGCTTTTTGCCATTATTATGATGAATTTATTCGGCGTAAGCGGAAATTTAATGAGTCTTGGCGCGCTAGATTTCGGATTAATAGTTGATGGTGCCGTTATTATTGTAGAAGCGGTTATTCATCAAATACATTCGCATCACAAAAAAGAATCACAATTGCATTTAACCCAAGAAAATGTAGATCATGAGGTAAAAACTTCCGCCAAAAAAATGATGAATAGTGCGGTTTTCGGACAAATCATTATCCTTATTGTTTACCTTCCTATTTTTACGCTACAAGGTATTGAAGGAAAGATGTTTAAACCAATGGCGCAAACGGTAGCTTTTGCTTTATTAGGTGCTTTTATCTTATCGTTGACCTATATTCCTATGATGAGTACATTGGTGTTGAAAAACTTAAAGCACAATCCGAAGAGTTTTTCAGAAAGAATGATGGCTTATCTCGAAAATTTATACCAAAAGCGACTAATTCAAGCTTTAAACAATAAACGAAAAATTATTCTGGGAACAATCACGGTTTTTTTCCTTTCGCTGGTAATTATGAGTTTTTTAGGAGGCGAATTTATCCCAGCTTTGGAAGAAGGTGACTTTGCCGTTGATACCCGTGTATTAACCGGAAGTAATTTAAATACCACAATGGCTTCGACTCAAAAAGCAGCCGGTATTTTAAAAGCGAAATTTCCAGAAGTAGAAAAAGTGGTCACCAAAATTGGAAGTGGCGAAGTACCTACCGACCCGATGCCCATGGAAGCCAGTGATATGATGGTCATTTTAAAAGACAAAAGCGAATGGACTTCGGCAAGTACCTTTAACGAATTGTCGGAAAAAATGAGTGAAGCTCTTAAAGAAGTTCCCGGAATTACAGCAGGATTTCAATATCCGGTGCAAATGCGTTTTAATGAATTAATGACTGGTGCTCGACAAGATGTAGTTTGTAAAATTTTTGGAGAAGATCTAGACACTTTAGCAAAATATGCCGAAAAAGTAGGGAAAATTATTCCAAGTATTTCCGGAACCAAAGATTTGTATGTGGAGCCAATTGGTGGTATGCCTCAGGTAGTTATTACTTATAATCGTTCGAAAATAGCGCAATACCGATTAAACGTTTCCGATATCAACAAAGTCGTAAACACCTCTTTTGCTGGTCAAAGTACCGGATTGTTATTTGATGGTGAAAAACGCTTTGACATTGTCGTAAAAGTGAACTCAAATGCGAAACAAAATATCGAAGACATTAAAAATTTATTAATTCCAACAGTCTCGGGAGCACAAGTACCGCTTTATGTTTTGGCCGATGTTACCATTATTAATGGACCGAATCAAATTCAGAGAGAAGACACCAAACGCCGAATCGTAATTGGTTTTAATGCCGAAAGAGACGTACAAAGTTTGGTACAAGAGTTAACCCAAAAAGTCGAAAAAGAAATTAAATTTCCAGAAGGGTATTACATTACCTATGGCGGAAGTTTTCAAAACCTAAACGAAGCCAAACAGCGATTAGCGATTGCCGTTCCGGTTTCTTTGGCCTTGATTTTCTTGATGCTGTATTTTGCTTTCAAATCGGTAAAACAAGCACTTTTAATATACACAGCCATTCCTTTATCTACCATTGGTGGTATCTTATTTTTAGCACTTCGCGGCATGCCTTTTAGTATTAGTGCCGGAATTGGATTCATCGCGTTATTCGGAGTGGCAGTATTAAATGGAATTGTCCTCATTGCCGAATTTAATGCTCAAAAACAAAGTGGTTTAATCGATTTAAATAAAATAGTAATGAACGGAACACAAAAACGATTACGTCCTATATTGATGACGGCTTTTGTGGCTTCTTTAGGATTTTTACCGATGGCGATCAGTAACGGTTCTGGTGCCGAAGTACAGCGCCCCTTAGCAACAGTTGTAATTGGCGGGTTGTTGGTAGCGACTTTTTTAACGCTCTTTATTTTACCCATCTTGTTTATTTATTTTGAAAATAAAAAAGAGTTTACTTTCAAATTTGGTAAAAAAATAATGCCAATTCTCCTAGTATTGTTTTCGATAACAGGATTTAGCCAAGAAACGATAAGTTTAGAAAAAGCCCTTGCGATGGGAATTGAAAAAAACAGTTCATTACAAGCCGAATCCAAAAAAGTGGCAATGAGCCAAGCATTAATAAAATCGGCTAATGAAATTCCAGCGTTAACATTGGTGGGAGAAGTTGGACAACTCAATAGTGCCTATACCGATAACCGATTTGGAATTAGCCAGAATCTTAGTTTTCTACTGGTTAATGCCAAGAAAAAGCAATGGTTACAAAACCAAGCTATCAGCTCTCAATTGTATTATAAAATATCAGAAAATGATGTAAAAAGAGAAATCACACAAACCTATTTTGATTTAAGCATTGTTGTAGAAAAGGAAAAGATTTTTCAAAAAAGCGATTCGATTTACAGTGCTTTTTTAGAGAAAGCCAAATTGCGTCTTAAAATGGGTGAAACAAACAGTATTGAAAAAGCATCAACACAATTGTACAAGTCTAAAATAGAAAAGGAACTGCTCAATATTCGGTCAGAAAAAGCACAATTACAGAATTATTTTCAATATTTATTACACTCTGAAATCTCTTACTTACCCCAAAGCACTAGTTTGAAAGTGACTTTAAATCCAGCTTCCGACTTCGCCTCTAAAAATCTATTTTTAGATCTTATAGAACAAGAAAAAACAACGAATGCTTCCGAAATAGCGACGGAGAAAGCGAAACTAATTCCAGAAATTTCTGTTGGCTATTTCAGTACCACCATGAAAGGAAATGGGGCCGACAATAATTTTTATGGTAGTGGCGACCGATTTAATTCTGTCCAAATAAATCTTGGAATCCCAGTTTTTACAGGCGCAAATAAAGCAAGAAGAGATGTTTTGACTCTAAACAAAGATTATTTAGACCGTAAAGCAGATTCTCAAAAGCAACAATTACAAAATAAATATGTTACTTTTTACAGCAAATATAATGGCCATAAAATCTCCCTTGAAAACTATGAAAAACTGGCTTTACCTGAAGCAGATCTCATTTCTCAAACAGCCAATGCGCAATTTTTTAACGGAGAAATAAATTTTTTAGAATGGTCCATACTGACCAGTCAAACAATAGAAGCTAAAGTAGATTATCTAAACCTTGTAAAGTCGTTTAATGACAACATTATTCAAGTTTTATATTACCAACAATAAGAATTAAAGAAATGAAAAAATTAACATCAATCATAGTAATGCTGTTTGGTTTATTTGCGTGTAAAAATTCAGATAACACTGTAAAAACAGAAGCTTCCAAAAATGAAATGGAAGTATCCGTAACCAAAAATCAATTAAAAAACACTAAAATTTCCCTCGGAATCCTAGAACAAAAACCCGTTTCCGGAATTGTGAAAGTGAATGGCAAAATCACCTTGTCTCCCGAAGGAATTGCAACCGTAAGCATGCCCCTTGGCGGTTATGTAACAGCCATCAAAGTCATGCCTGGAATGCCTGTAAAAAAAGGACAATTGTTAGCCGTTTTAGAAGATCAACAATATGTGCAATGGCAACAGGATTATTTGTCTACCAAGCAACAAATTAATTTTGCATCCAAAGATTACAACCGACAAAAAGAATTGAATGCTTCTAAAGCAGTGAGCGATAAAACATTCGAAATTTCCCAAAGCGAGTTGGCCAAATTGCGTATTACTCAAAAAGCTTTGGAAGAAAAACTTCGTCTAATTCATATTAATCCAGCAACACTTTCTGCTGAAAAAATTTCAAAATCGGTGGCGATTTACGCCCCAATTGGTGGATTAGTTTCCAAAGTTGCCGTTAATTTAGGAAAATATGTCAATCCTACCGACATGCTTTTCGAAATTCAAAACAATCAAAACATGTACTTAACTTTAAATGTGTACGATAAAGATGCTACCAATTTAGCTATTGGACAAAAAATAAAAGCCTACACGAACAATGATGATTTTGTTTACAATACCAGCATCTTATATGTCAATAAAAATGTAAATGAAGAAAATGCTGTAGAAGTAATTGCCCGAATCACCAATAGCACTGGAAAACTAATCGCTGGAAATTATATGAATGCCGAAATCGCATCATATAATAACAATGCTTTCGTAGTTCCTAATTCGGCAATTGTCTCTTTTGAAGGGAAAAACTACGTATTTATTTCCAAAAATGATACAACTTTTATCATGACAGAAGTTGAATTAGGAACCAAAACCACTAACGCTTCTGAGATTTTGAATTTTGAAGATTTTAGGGATAAAAAAATGGTACTCACCGATGCTTATACCTTGTTAATGGTATTAAAAAACAAAGAAGAATAAAGAAAAATAAAGACGGTCTTACCGTCTTTATTTTTTTATAAAAATGAATATCTCACACCTATAAAACTTCTAACACCTTGATTGGGTCCATAAACATAGGAAGGGTCAAAAGTTAATGCATACGGATTGTCTGGAGTTTGTACGGCATTACCATTACTATCAAATGTCACATTCTTATCAAATGGATCGTAAGATCGCGCTATAATAAATGGATTTCCTTTGTTTGGCGTCCAATTCAGCAGGTTTTTAATCCCAAAATAAACCTCACAATTCTTAATTTTAGAAATTGTGAATTGAATATTTTGAATACTATATGTGGAAGAATATTGTTTTCTTGGATCAAGATTCCCTAATAATGGAAGCTTCATGGGTCCGTATAAATTTCCTGTATAGTCAATCGATAAAAACCATTTTGGGATAGTATATGAAATAGACCATGTTCCCGAAAAATTTTCCGTTAAAACCTGTTTTGTTTTTATCTTGTTTTCCGTTTTAGCGACATCTAAATAACTAGCGCCAATTGTGGCTTTTATACCATTACCCAAAATCACATCAAGGTTGGTACTTATTCCTTTAGAAACGGCAAAACCATTAAGATTTTTGTAAATTATCTGATTCGGATTTGTATCATAATCAGGAAGAATAGAATTCGTAAAATAGGTATACCAAGCCGTAGTTTCTAATCCGATAAAACTCCCATCGTTGAGAAAAAATTTCTTTAAAAAATTCATGTTTACATTATAAGAGCGTTCGGGCTTTAAGTTTACCAAGACAACAACATCTCTCGAACCCGTTAAGGCCGCATGCTCTTCGGTAAATAAATTCACAATTCTAAAACCCGTTCCAGTGTTGAACCGAAAAATACTATTATTATTTATTTTCCATTTATAAGCCAATCTTGGCGTAAAAATAGAACCGTGATTGTCGTTGTAATCATATCGCGCTCCTAGCAATAAATTATGTTTTTCAGACAAATGAATTTCATCTTGAATAAAAAGGCTCGGAATCCAATTTTCATCAGCAATAACAGTTGCCGTAGTATTGTCATTATAAAACTGATAACGGATAGCAGTTCCCATAAGAAAATCATGCTGATTCATTTTTTTATCCCAAGTTAGTTGACTAAAGCCGATCTTTTGTTTGGCCAAATACGGAATGTTACCATACACCGAATTCTGATCATGGTCGGTATAGGAAAACGAAAAGAGTATTTTTTCTGTTGCAGGCAATTCATAAGCACCTAAAAATTCGGAACGACTGGTGTAAATACTTTCGCCATAGACTTGAGTTCCGCCTCGGTATTTTTTCTCCCATTGCATTTCGCCGCCCCAACGATCTTCATAAAAATAACGAGTAGCCAACGAAAAGAGTTTGTTGCTTTTTCGATTAAATTTCCATTTTTGAAACACCGAAATTCGATCTTGCAACGTAACATCGGTAAAATTATCGTTGTTATTATCTATGGGATTGGAATAATTAAAATAGTTCATCCCTATTAACACCGAAGTTGCTTTTCCTAAATTAAACTTGGCGCCTATATCCAGATTGGCTTCTCCCCAACTGGTCGAAAATCCATCAACAGAAAAACGAGAGGCATTTTTTGGGTTTTTGGTAATAATATTGATTAATCCGCCAACTGCTTCACTTCCATAAAGCGACGAAGCCGGTCCTTTTACGACTTCAATACGTTCTAATAACGAATTGGGAATTCCCGACAAGCCGTAGACGGTTGAAAGTCCGCTCACGATAGGCATACCATCAATTAACACTAACGTATAAGGTCCTTCCAAACCATTAATATGAATATCACCGGTATTACACACATTACAGTTTAACTGTGGACGAACGCCATTCACATTTTGTAGGGCTTCAAAAATATTGGCGGTAGGATTTTTTTTAAAAAAAACAGGCTTATACACTTCCACAGGAACAGCACTTTCTAAACGACTCACCGGTTTTAATGTTCCAGTGACTACTACTTCATCGAGTCCGTTTTGCTTCTCTTTTTCGGATATTAATTCAAAATTTTGAAATACTGTATTGGTATCTTTAACAATCACTCTTTGATGAATCGATTGAAAACCTTCAACAACTACATTTATTTCATGATTTCCAATGGAAACATTTTCAAATTGAAAATAACCTTCAGCATCGGTATGTGTTTTTGTTGTTATATCAAGAGTTATTGCTACGTTTTCAAAAGTAATTCCATCAGAAGACACACTTCCTTTAATACGTGTTTGAGCATTTATAAAATGGCAAAAAATAACCGTTACAACTAAAATGAGGTTTTTCACGAGTATGATTTATATCTATGTAAATAATTTTTTAGACAAAGCTAAAAATTAACACCATACAAAGCAAAAAAAATAATTATATTTGTAGTAATTAATTGTTTAACCATGAGTAAATCGTTAGAAGAAGTTCACGAATCGGTTTCAACACAAAATAAAACCACTGTTTTTAGAAAAATTTTAGCTTTTTTTGGCCCGGCCTACTTGGTAAGTGTTGGCTATATGGATCCGGGAAATTGGGCCACCGATTTGGCTGGTGGTAGTCAGTTTGGTTACGCTTTAATTTGGGTTTTACTAATGAGCAACATCATGGCTTTGCTTTTACAAAGTTTAAGCGCCCGTTTGGGCATCGTGACACAAAGAGATTTAGCCCAAGCCTCCCGAGAAACCTACTCGAAATTTATCAATTACATCCTTTATTTTTTAGCCGAGATTGCTATTGCTGCCTGTGATTTGGCCGAAGTGTTAGGAATGGCCATAGGATTGAATTTACTTTTTGATATTTCACTGATTAACGGAGTGATTATTACGGTTTTGGATACCTTTTTATTGCTTTTCTTGATTAATAAAGGCATTCGCAAAATGGAAGCATTTATCATCGCCCTAGTAGCTATTGTCGGGTTTTCATTTGTATTTGAAATGATATTTGCAAAGCCAGAAATCGGAAAAGTAATGACAGGATTAATTCCGTCTTTGCCAGGAGAAGGTGCATTATATATTGCTATTGGAATCATAGGAGCCACCGTAATGCCTCACAATTTATACTTACATTCTTCTTTAGTACAAACTCGAAAATTTGACCGAAGTAAAAAAGGCATACTACAAGCGTTAAAGTACAATTTTATTGACTCGACCATTGCTTTAAACTTAGCTTTTTTCGTCAACGCAGCCATTTTAATTCTAGCGGCAGCCACTTTTCACAAAGCCGGATTATTTAATGTAGCCGAAATTCAGGATGCGCATCAATTATTAGCCCCAATGTTAGGAACCAGGTGGGCGCCCATTCTATTTGCGGTAGCGTTAATTGCAGCTGGGCAAAGTTCAACTATTACAGGGACATTGGCGGGACAAATCATAATGGAAGGCTATTTAAATTTACGTATTCAGCCTTGGGTGCGACGCATCATAACCCGTTTAATTGCGATTGTACCAGCCGTTATAGTCATTTCTATTTTTGGAGAAAGTGTCACTGGAAAAATGCTTATTTTAAGTCAAGTCATTTTAAGTCTCCAGTTAGGGTTTGCTATCATTCCGTTGATTCATTTTGTGAGTGACAAATCAAAAATGAAAGGATTTCACATTGGGAGAACCACGCAAATTGCGGCTTGGATAATCGCTTTAATCATTGTTTCCTTAAATGCCAAATTGGTATACTCGGAAATTGTAGGACTTTTAGAATCTTCAGAAAACCCAATGATTTTATGGTTGACCGTAGTGCCATTAGCAATAGGATTCTTACTCTTATTAGTGTATATTGTATTTAAACCTTTTATTTCAAAACCAAAAACGGATATTTTAAACCATTCTCCGCATCACTTAAAATTACAATTTTCACCAGCAGAAATTTATACCAAAAAGAATATTGCTATTTTAGTTGATTTTTCTAATGCCGATGAAATTGCCATAAATAGCGCATTTCAATTGGGCGGAAAAGAAGCAAACTACACCCTTATACATGTTGTAGAAACAGTTGGCGCTATGATGTATGGCGATACTATTGAAGACTGCGAAACGACCATTGATGAAAAACTACTGGAAGATTATAAAGTCATGCTTGCTGAAAAAGGATTTAAAGTCGCAACCATTTTAGGCTTTGGAAAACCAAACAAATCCATTCCAAAAATCATAAACGAAGGTACTTTTGAAATTTTGGTGATGGGAACGCATGGTCATAGCGGACTTAAAGATTTGCTTTTTGGCACAACCGTAGACAAACTACGACATGCAATTTCTATTCCATTATTTATTGTAAAAAATTAAAGATGACACATTCGGAAGAAAATTATCTAAAAGCCATTTACCATTTAACTTCAGTTTTGGAAAATGAAATCAGCACCAATGCCATTGCCGAAAAAATGGAAACCAAAGCCTCATCGGTGACGGATATGCTCAAAAAATTGGCGGATAAAGATTTGGTGCATTATAAAAAATACCAAGGGGTTTCATTAACCGACAAAGGCTTGCACTCGGCTAAAATGATTGTGAGAAAACATCGTTTGTGGGAAGTTTTTTTAGTGGAAAAATTAGCTTTTTCTTGGGATGAAGTCCACGACATCGCCGAGCAGTTGGAACATATCAAATCGGAACAATTGGTCAATAAATTGGATGCTTTTTTAAATTTCCCAACAGAAGATCCGCATGGCGATCCGATCCCGAATGCGGAAGGAAACATCATAAAAGTAGAAAAACAATTGCTTTCAGAACTTCAAGAGAAACAAACCGGAATTTGTGTAGGTGTGAAAGATACTTCATCCGAATTTTTGCAATATTTAGACAAACAAGGCATTTCTTTAGGCTCAAAAATTGAAATCAAGTCGCGTGAAATTTTCGATTTATCCTTAAAAATAGGCATCAATGGGAATGAAATGACTATTTCCAACAAAATAGCAAGTAATCTTTTTGTTCGAAAAATATAAGAAAGCGCTTATATTTGAGGTACTCTAAAAATAGCCCTCATGAAAAAGTTGCTGTTTCTTATTTTCATCACATCTTCATTGACGAGTTGTTCTTGTCAAAAAGCAATTACAGAAATCAATCAGAAATTGGATTCGAAAACCACCAAAGAAATTGTTTTGGTAAGGTTGATTAATGATTCTCGTTGTCCTGAAAACGTTCAGTGCATCTGGGCAGGAGAAGTGACTTTTGAAGTTGCAGCTTATGACAATGGAAATCTCATGGAACAAAAACAATTCATCTTAAAACCAACAAATCAAGACGAAGTTATTGCGTGGCTTTCAAAACATTTACCTAAAACCAAAACACCCCTTCAATCCATTGCAGTAGTACCCTATCCAAAAGATGGAGTTTCGGTCAAACTTGAGGAGTATACCCTTAAATTAAACTATTAAAATTCTTAGTTTTCGAAATTAACTATTATCACTCGCATACCATTCTGCAAAGGATGATTCGGTTTCTTGTAGTCGTAACGAATGTAATTCGATCCCTTTTGGCAACCTACTTTTTATTTTTTGAGCAAAATCAATCACCATATTTTCGCTAGTAGGCTGGTAATCGACTAAAATAACGTGATGTCCACGTGTTTTTAGTTCGTTAGCCAATTCAACATGAGGAGTAGTCGCATTGAATACCGTAGCATGATCGAATACATCTACAATATCTTCTTTTACTATTTTTTTTAAATCGGAAAAATCAATTACCATTCCAAATTTCACATTATTTCGATCGGTAATTGGCGTTCCAATAACCGTCACAGAAAGCTTATAACTGTGGCCGTGAACGTTTTTACATTTCCCGTCATAACCAAATAAAGCGTGACCGGTTTCGAAACTAAATTGTTTGGTGATTCTAATCTTACTCATAATCTAAATTGTTGGAACAAAGGTAAATATTTAGCCACGAATACACGAATATATTTTTGGCTATTCGAGCATTCGTGGCCTATTAAAATAAAAAAACGCTCAACTAGTGAGCGTTTTTAATTTCATATGTTCTATAAAGACTATGCTTCAAATGGAACTACAGAAACGAATGATTTGTTATCACCTTTTTTCTGAAATTTCACTACTCCAGCCACTTTAGCGTGTAAAGTATGATCTTTACCCATGTAAACGTTTTCGCCTGGATTGTGTTTTGAACCTCTTTGTCTTACAATGATATTTCCAGCGATTGCCGCTTGACCACCATAAATCTTAACGCCTAAACGTTTCGATTCTGATTCTCTACCATTCTTCGAACTACCGACACCTTTCTTGTGAGCCATGATGTTTTAGGTTTTATAAGTTAATATTATTCTTGAGTATCTTCTTTTTTAGCTTTAGTTGCTTTTTTCTTTGGAGCTTCTACTTCTTCAGTAGCAACTTCTTTTTTAACAGCAGCTTTTTTCTTTGGAGCTTCTACTACTTCTTCAGCAGCAACAGCTTCTTTCTTAGGAGCAGCTTTTTTAGCACCAGTTGCAGAAATACCCTCAATTAAAATTTGAGTAAGATATTGTCTGTGACCGTTTCTCTTTTTGTAACCTTTTCTTCTTTTCTTTTTGAAAACGATTACTTTGTCTCCTTTTAAGTGTTGTAACACTTTAGCTTCTACAGAAGCACCTTCTACAGCCGGGGCGCCTAAAGTGATTGTGCCATTGTCATCTAATAAAAGAACTTTGTCAAAAGAAACTTTTGAACCTTCTTCATTAGCTAAACGGTGAACATAAACCTTTAAGTCTTTGCTTACTTTAAATTGTTGCCCTGCTATCTCTACGATTGCGTACATAACAAAATGTTTATTAATTTTAAGGTTGCAAATATACAACTATTTATCAAACCCACAAGTGACCAATATAAAATAATTAATTTTCTGTTTTTTAAGGTTTTAAACTTCTTGAATTCTAATTACTTTTGCCTCTTAATTATACCTAATGATTCTTACCGACACCCACACTCACTTATATTCTTCTCAATTTGCCGAGGATCGTGATAAAATGATTCAAAATGCGATTAACAATGGCGTTTCTCGTTTTTTTATTCCAGCTATCGATTCCAGTTATGCACAACGTATGTATGACTTGGAAGCACAATACCCTGAACATGTATTCTTAATGATGGGCTTGCATCCGTGTTATGTCAAGGAAAATTATTTGGAAGAACTAGCGTTTGTCGAAGCTGAATTTGCCAAAAGAAAGTTTTATGCTGTTGGAGAAATTGGAATCGATTTGTATTGGGACAAAACAACATTGGATATCCAAAAAATTGCGTTCCAACGTCAAATTCAATTGGCAAAAAAATATAAATTACCTATCAATATTCATTGTCGAGATGCTTTTGATGAAATTTTTGAAGTCTTAGAATTAGAAAAAAGTGACAATTTATTCGGGATTTTTCATTGTTTTTCGGGCGATTATGAACAAGCTCAAAAAGCCATTTCCTACGGAATGAAACTCGGTATTGGAGGTGTAGTCACTTTCAAAAACGGAAAAATTGATCAATTTCTGAATCAAATCAACCTCAAACATATCGTACTTGAAACCGATTCGCCATACTTAGCACCAGCACCACATCGAGGAAAACGAAATGAAAGCGCTTACGTGACTTTAGTAGCACAAAAATTAAGTGAAATTTACAATTTACCAATAGCTGAAATTGCCAGAATCACAACTGAAAATTCAAAAGAAATTTTTGAAATTTGATTAAAAATTCGTGCATTCGTAGCATATAGACTGAAAAATTTCGTTCATTTGTAGTAGAAAATTTAAATTGAAATGTCAAAATTCGATGCCATTCGACCGTATTACGATGCCGAAGTAAATCAAGCCATTCAAAGTGGAATTAATCATCCGATTATGAAAGCGATGATGCAATTTACTTTTCCTGAGGTAGACGACGAGGTTTGGAAAACCCAGCTTAGAAAAACACATTCTACTCGTGATTTTCAATGTAATTTCATTTATGAGGCCATTCAAAAGGTACTTCAAAAAAGTTCCGATGGTCTATCCACTTCTGGGTTTGAAAAATTAGAACCGAATACCTCTTATTTATTTATCTCCAATCATCGAGATATTATTTTAGATACGTCTTTATTAAATATCGCATTGTTTGATCACGGTTTGGTCATGACTGCTTCTGCTATTGGTGACAATTTGGTTAAAAAAGATTTTTTAAAATCATTATCACGTCTCAATCGAAATTTTATCGTACAACGCGGATTACAACCTAGAGAACTATTACAAAGTTCCAAATTATTGTCTGAATACATCGAACAGTTGTTGCTTCGTGAAAATCGTTCTGTTTGGATTGCCCAACGCGAAGGAAGAACCAAGGATGGAAACGATGCCACGCATTCGGGAGTACTAAAAATGCTTGCAATGGCAGCTGGCGAAAGAAATGTCATCGATTATTTTAAAGAAATCAAAATTGTTCCTGTTTCCATTTCGTATGAATACGACCCGACCGACGCACTAAAAATGCCTCAATTAATGGCCGAAGCCAATAATGAAATTTACAAAAAAACATCTAACGAAGATTTTAACAATATTCTCGGAGGTATTTTAGGACAAAAGAAACGCATACATATTCATGTTGGAGACTTATTGGACACAGAATTGGATCAAATTAAAGTCGAAAATTCAAACACCAACAAGCAAATTCAAGCCTTAACTCAAGCGATAGACGATTCTATTTTACAAAGTTACAAATTGTGGCCAACCAATTTTATTGCTTACGATTTACTTAACGCCACGAATCGCTTCGCTAACAATTATACCGAACAAGAAAAATCACTATTCGAGCGACGATTAGAAATGCGTATCGACAGTAAAAACGAACAAATGAAAGAAAGTTTTCTTTCTATGTATGCCAATCCCGTGGTGAACAAATTAAAATATTAACGAAAGTTTCAAAACCAACATACAACACAACAATCAAACTGAATCAAAAAAATGGATCAAAAAAAATTCACAACTTTAAGCGATCAAGAATTATTACAAGAACAAAAAAAGTTGAAATCTAACAAAATCATTAACGCGTTACTTATTGGTGTTTTGGTAGGCATTACGACTTATAGTGTCATCAAAAAAGGATTCGGATTTTTTACATTTTTACCGCTATTCATCGGTTATTTTCTATTTAAAAATGCTGCAAATAGTAAATTACTTGAAAAAGAATTGATGGAAGAAATAAAATCTCGAAATTTAATCTAAACAAATAATCGTTTGCAATTGAAAAGACATCAAAATATTTAAAGTGCTTTTGTCTTTACCGCGAACATTAATGGCCGCTTTATAAAGTTTCTAATTATGACTCTCTCTAAACCTAATATTTTACTGATTTACACTGGAGGAACTATCGGAATGGTTAAGGATGCCGATTCAGGGGTACTGAAAGCTTTCAACTTTAACAAACTACTCCAAAACATTCCAGAGTTAAAGCTTCTAGATTGTAACATCGCTACAATTTCCTTTGAAATTCCTATTGATTCTTCCAATATGAATATTTCAGAATGGGTCAAAATAGCTACCATCATTAAAGAGAATTACGACAATTATGACGGATTTGTGGTTCTTCATGGTTCTGACACCATGTCGTATTCAGCTTCTGCCTTGAGCTTTATGTTAGAGAATTTAGCCAAACCTGTCGTTTTCACGGGTTCACAATTACCTATTGGAGATTTACGAACCGATGCCAAAGAAAATTTAATTACCGCTATTCAAGTAGCGTCACTTCAACACCAAGGCAAACCCATCCTTACCGAAGTAGGACTATATTTCGAATATAAATTATACCGCGGAAACCGTACCACAAAAATTAGCGCCGAACATTTTAATGCGTTTACTTCACCCAATTTCCCTTGTTTAGTCGAATCGGGCGTACACCTTAACGTTAGTGAGCAATTATTACTTCAACCCAATTCGAAAAAACTGGAAGTTCATACCGAATTTGACGATCATGTTGCAATTGTCAAAATATTTCCAAGCATGAATGCCAATTTGATGAAAGCCATACTCTCGACTGAAAACTTAAAAGGGATTATCTTAGAAACCTACGGCTCAGGTAATGCCCCAACCGAAGCATGGTTCCTGCATTTATTAGAAGATGCCATAAAAAAAGGCATACACATCGTTAATGTAACGCAATGTTCTGGCGGAAGTGTGAACATGGGACATTATGAAACTAGCTCGCAACTCAAACAAATCGGTGTTATTTCAGGAAAAGACATCACCACCGAAGCCGCTATTACCAAATTGATGTATTTACTAGGACAAAAGGTTTCTAATGCTGCGTTTAAAACCATTTTTGAAACTTCTTTACGAGGAGAGATGAATTAATTTTTCAAAATTCATTTTTTTAAACTTTCTTTGCAAAAATATTTAGAGAGGTGTCCGAGTGGTTGAAGGAGCTAGCCTGGAAAGCTAGTATATGGGTAACTGTATCGAGGGTTCGAATCCCTTCCTCTCTGCAATGAAAAACCAAAACAAAAGTTTTGGTTTTTTTATTTCTCAAAATGAGCTGAAAGTTTACTTTATAAACATTATGCTGCGGGTAACGCTACCTCAAATAATCGTTAAAAAAGCCAGTAGTTTTTTGGTCCCTATTTCTTTTCACAAAATTAATCTTATAATAACATTAGTTAGCTCAAAATGAGATACCTTTAGGTAAAAGTTGACCTATGAAAACATATTATTTTTACATCGGTTTGGTGATAATTGGGAGTTTCCTTTTGTTGCGATTTCTTTATTTAAAAAACGAAAAAGACAGAAAAGACTTGGAAGACAAGCTTAACGATGAGTACAAGAAAACGCAAGAAACAGAAGTAAACGACCAGGATCCTTTTAATTAATTGAATGGTTATCCATTTACGCATTGGGTTATAAATAGCCTTATCGCTTAATGGCTTTATTCACCAAATAAATACCCAACAACACTACAAGAACTCCAATAATTAAAGAAACGGTAAGTGGTTCGTTAAAGATAAACGCGCCCAAAATCACCGCAATTATCGGATTGATATAAGCATAAATACTACTAATTTCAGTAGGTAGGTTTTGCAAGGCATAAATAAAAGCAATAAAAGTAGTAATGGAACCAAAAACAACCAAATAACTAATTGCCCACCAAGCCTGAGCTGGAATTTGAGTAATTGGAACCGATGTCCCTGTAGCTCCGGTATACGCAAAAAGTAAAATACTCGAAATTAACATTTGCAATCCTAAACTAAAATACGGGTTAAAACTTGCTGCTTTTTTCTTAGTATACAAACTTCCGAAAGCCCAAGTAATGGTTGCAATGATGGAAAGCAAAATCCCAAATTGGAAATCAGGTTGTAGAAAATCTGATAAATAATCGGAAAAAACAACACAAACACCTCCAAAACAGGTCAACAATCCAATAAAAGCCAATCTTGACAAACGTTCCCCTTTGAAGAAACTAATAATTACTATCCATAATGGAAAAATGGCACCAATAATCGCTCCCAAACCACTTGAAATATACTTAACCCCCCAAGTACTTAATCCGTTACTCAGTACAAAATTTAAAACACTCAAAATCAAAATGGTTTTCCATTGTTTGCCTTTTGGCCAAGGTGCTTTCTTAAACAAGAAAAAAGAAATATAAAAAAAAGCCCCTAAAAACTGCCTAATTGCCGCCAATTGTAATGCTGGCATGTGTTTCACCCCTTCTTTACTAGCCAACCAAGTGGTACCCCAAAAGAAACTAATCCAAATTAAGGCCAACATGGGCCAACCTAGTGCTTTTATTTTTTGAATCGATTTCAATGGCTTGCGTTATTTTAATACAAATCTAACGCAAAGGAATGATTTAGCAACGAAATTACTTTCTCAGAATCTATTATTTTCCCATTTTCACCCTCTTCGCTAAATTTTGGCAAGGGCAAATCCAACTCGAAAGCTTTTTGGGTATAATATGCTTTTCGAGAAGGATGAAAGGGCGCTACAGCATTAAAAATTTCCCCGAAGCAATCGGTCTCAATTATTTTTTCAATAATAGCGATACAATCATCTTGATGAATAAAATTAATGGGGGCTTCTGGGTTTTCAACATTTTGTTTTCCCGCTAAAAACTTCACAGGATGGCGGTCGGCACCTATCAAACCTCCAAAACGCAAAACCGTAGTTTTAAAATGGGGATTCGATCGCAGTAGTTTTTCAACTTGCGCCAAATGCCTTCCACTTTCGGTATCAGGGCAGAGCATTGTTGCTTCTGTTACTCTTCCACTTTGATTTCCATACACCGATGTTGAACTCACAAATAAGACTTTCTCAATTTTTGACACTTCTATAAACGGAACAAGTTGTTCTATTTTTTGCACAAAATTTTCCTTGTTTGCTCCACGTAATTTCGGCGGAATATCTAGTACTAAAACTTCCGTATTTGATAAAAATTCCGAAACAGGACCCTTAACTTGATCTTCGTCTAAATCGATTAAAAAAGGAGTAATTTTCACTTCTTTTAAAAGAGGTATTTTTTGCTCAGATGTGGTAGAGCCTTTAACAGCAAAGCCTTTCTGAACAAATCGTTTTGCTAACGGCAATCCTAACCAACCACATCCTAATATACTAACGGACTTCATTTGCATTTCTCTCTTTATTTACTACTTCTAAATTTCTATTTTTAGGCGTTGGATTCATTTTTTGTTCTAAAATAATCGCATCATTCAATACAAATGGAGTTGGCATCATCCATTCTTTTCTTTTTGGAATGCTAAATTGTGGACTTTCCAACAAATCAAATGAACTTTCTTTTAATTCTAAGTCTAATTTTTGAGAAGAAGGTATTGAAAACTCCATAGTCAGCGGGTAATTATTAACTACGTAGTAATTTAACAATCTACTTTGACCTTTCCCTGAAATTTTACTCTCAAAATCGATAGTCTTAACTCCATTAGCAACCAAATTTTCTACTGAAGTACCATTACTAAAAATTGCATAACGATTGACATTTCGCTGAGGAGTAATGACGATCTTCAGGTATCTTTTAGAACCAACCGTAGAATCTTTTACAAATTCAATAATTGGTTTTGCGATGTTTTTCAAAGGCGCCTTGGCCATAAAAGTATAACCAGAATTGTACTTACTATATACTTTGTTTTTATTTAAAACTGTAGCCGTATCAGGATTTTCGCCCAAATAACTTTTTGTCCATTCGTCTAAATTAGCATCATAAGTTGCCCAATAGGCTTTTTGGGAATCGGCTTGCAAGACATAGACCAAACTATTAGGCTTCGGCTTTGTTTTATCATAATCGGCATTTTGATGGGCTTTCAGAAAAAAAGCAAAAGCCAAAATCAAAAACAAACCTCCCCATTTCTTTTTCTTGACAAATGAGCCGAATACAGGCAGTAACAACACAAACGTCAGTACGTTTAAAACGGCACTTCCTGCAAGAATTTTTAATCCCAATCCGATTGGAAACATCACAATAAAAGGAGGCAAAATAAATAAGGTAGGAATCGAAAAAACCAAGTTAATAATCCAATGATCCTTTTGAGTAAACACATAGTACCCCAAAAGCAACACACTGAATACCAAAGGAATTATTAAAAAAGCAGCTCCTTTTAACTGATAGGCAATGACGGCATTTAACAAAAACCACAGAAATAATGGAGCAACCAGTTGGTCATATACCAATCTTTTTGGCGTGCTGGCATGGTAAAACCAAAAACAAATGGCGAGAGTCAGACTCACAAAACCGTAGATATAATCGTGTCCATTATAAGTAAATCCTTGCAAAATATCTTTATATTGCGGATAAAAGAATTGAATTAATTTCCAACCAAAAAATGCAATACCACCTGAAACTATCACAGTAGTTAGTAACGTTACAACTCCTTTTCCAATTTCAGAGAGATGTAAAATTTTCTTTGAAATACCTATGAATACAAACAAAAACAAGAGCAAACCGGTCACAATTAACATCGGAAAAATCCACTCAAAAGGATAACTCAAAAAGGTAAAGGGAATTGTGAAATAAACTTTGTCTTTATCTGAAGTAAAATTACTCAAATCGGCATTCGCAAAATGAATTAGTAGCGGAAACAAATTGGCCCCTTGATGTGCTAAGGAATTACGGTCCAAATTATCATAATTATCTTGTGCGGTATGGTAATTAAAATGATTATCAATAAAAGCAAAGTTAAACCCTTGAATTTTTCCTTGTTCTCTAAAAACGGTCAAATCAGTATCATTCGGTAGCATTTTATAAATACTGTACATCAAGGAATTAGACACCGGATATGAAATGCCGCTGGCCGAAAAAGCATTTACCATTTCCGAATTTCCTTTATTGGTTTCCATTAACATATATCCCGGCCCCGAACTTCCCCGAGCTTCAAAATTAATGACCAACCCAACTTCTTTGGCCCACTGGTGTTGTGTTACGAAGAGCGCCGCACCATTTAACCCCAGCTCTTCAGCATCTGTAAACAATAAAATAATATCATTTTTTGGTTTCTGTTTTTGAGCCTGAAAGGCCCGAACACTTTCTAAAATAGTTGCGATTCCACTAGCATCATCACTCGCTCCTAATGATTTGGAATGCGGAGCACTATCGTAATGAGAAAGCAACACCAGCGCTTTGGCGGAAGCGGTCCCTTTGATACGAGCCATAATGTTTTTAGATTGAACCAAAGTCCCTCCATCCGACAAGGTAAAGCCTTCTTGAATTTCAGGTTGCAATCCTAAAGTTTGCAATTCATTTCGCAAGTAATTCACAACCGTTTGATGTTGCGCCGAACCAACATAATGAGGTTCGTTGGTCATGGCTTTGACTTTTGCTAAAGCTCTTTTGGTGGAGAATTCTGTCGAAGGAATTTCTTCAGCAGCATTATAGTGTGGAGTCGTAACATAAAAACTTACAACTAGAACAACAATAATAAAAAGCAATGAAAGTAGTGAAGTATTCGATTTTTGCATATTAATTGTCTTTTTTTACTAAAACATAGCCTTCATTTTCTAAAGCCATGTAACCTTGATCGTATAAAAAATAATAAACATTTCCTGTTTTGGTGGTGTAAATGGAAGTAAAAAATTCAAAATCAAAGCCTTTACTCAATAATTTAGAACGGGTTGTTTTAGATTTTCCATCTGGATTTAAATCGACAAGAATTCGATAGTTTTTGCGGAGTTTGTTGTTAATATTTCGCATCAAATTATTACTATCATTATACATTTTGTTGTTGTATGCATTTCGACAAGTATCACTACAAAACTTTTTATCTTCTCTTACAACGA
>JAGORP010000090.1 GCA_018062725.1 Flavobacterium sp. | reverse complement strand
GCCTAAATAAGCTGGAATCACAAAACGAGCTTTATCACCTACTTGCAATAAGGCAATTCCTTCATCCCAACCCTCAATAACATTTCCGCGACCTAAAGGAAATTCGATAGGTTTTTTTCTTGGATACGAACTGTCAAATGTTTTTCCATTTTCCAAAGAACCTGTATAATGTACTGAAACCGTTTTTCCAGCTTCCGCTTGTTTACCATTTCCTTTTTGAATGATTTTATAACGCAAGCCGCTTGCAGTTTTTTCGAAACCAGCTGCTAATTTTTCCATGGCTTCTTCCGCTTGACGTTTTGCGTCTTCGATTCTTTTTAAACGAGACCCTTCAAACGTACGGAAAGCTTCAATAGCATTCCACTTTTCAGCTTCTGCTCCTACTCTAACAATTTCTACACTTTCCAAAGTATCGCCTTGAGCCACAGCATCAACAACCTCTTGTCCTTCCACTACATGTCCAAAAACAGAATGCTTTCCATCTAACCATGGTGTAGCCACGTGCGTGATAAAAAACTGAGTTCCGTTTGTTCCAGGACCTGCATTGGCCATAGACAATACTCCTGGTTTGTCATGTTTTAATGTTGGATGAAATTCGTCATCAAATTTATAACCACCATCCCCTGTTCCGGTTCCAAGAGGACAACCTCCTTGAATCATAAAATCAGGAATAACACGGTGAAATTTCAATCCGTCATAATATTTTTGGCCCTGAGGCTTTACTGAGTTCTCTAAATTCCCTTCCGCTAAACCTACAAAGTTTCCTACCGTTCCTGGAGTCAAATCATGAGTTAATTTCACTAAAATAGAACCTTTTGAAGTATTAAATTTTGCGTAAATACCGTCTTGCATAGTATATTTATTTAAATTTGAAGTGCAAAATTACGATTTTAAATTCAAATGGACATTAAAATAATTGGTTACGATTCGCGATACAAAAATGATTTCATCCGATTAAACAAAGCGTGGTTGGAAGAGTATTTTTACATTGAGCCCCACGACATCGAAACTTTTGAAAACATTGAGAAAGACATTATCGAAAATGAGGGCGAAATCTTTTTTTGTTTGGTAGACAACGAAATTGCAGGAACAGTGGCAATGATAAAAGTCAATAATGAAATATTCGAATTAGCAAAAATGGCCGTTGACCAAAAGTTTCAGGGAATGAAATTGAGTCATGTATTGATGAAAGCTTGTATCGATTTTGGTAAGAAGAATAAGGCCAAAAAAATATTTTTAGTTTCAAACAGAAAGCTTTCAACCGCTTTACATTTATACCGAAAACACCAATTTATAGAAACAGCTCTAGATCCAACCGACTATGACAGAGCCGATATTCAAATGGAATTAATTTTATAATTATGACAACAAACGACTACATAGCGATTAACAAAAAGACTTGGAATAATAAAACTGATGTCCATGTCACTTCCGATTTTTATGATAACGAAAGTTTCTTGAAGGGAAAATCGACTTTAATGGATATCGAATTACCACTGTTAGGCGATATTTCCGGAAAAAAAATACTGCATTTACAGTGTCATTTTGGTCAAGACACCATGACCTTTTCAAGAATGGGAGCCAAAGCCACCGGAGTCGATTTATCAGACAAAGCCATTGAAAAAGCCAGAGAATTTGCCACACAACTAGATTTAGACACCCAATTTATTTGTTGTGATTTATACGACTTACCCAATCATTTGAATGAACAATTTGATATCGTATTTACCAGTTACGGCACCATTGGTTGGCTACCCGATTTAGACAAATGGGCCGACGTTATTTCGAAATTCCTAAAACCAAATGGCAAATTGGTGTTTGCCGAATTTCATCCGATAGTTTGGATGTTTGACAATCATTTTAAAGAAGTTTTCTACAGTTATTTTAATATAGAACCCATTGTTGAAGAAGAAACCGGAACCTATGCCGATAAAAATGCTCCGTTAGAAACCAAAACGATTACTTGGAATCATCCCACTTCGGAAGTATTAAATGCTTTAATTAGCAACGGATTGGAAATCAATTCTTTCAACGAATATGACTATTCTCCATACAACTGTTTCAACGAAACTGAAGAATTTGAACCCGGAAAATTCAGAATCAAACATTTACAAAACAAAATACCGATGGTCTTTTCATTGGTAGCCACTAAAAAATAAAAATATGGCCAGCATTTTCAACACCAATGACAATCAAGAATTAATTTCTAGAATAGAAAAATTAACCCCAGCTGCTACTCCACTTTGGGGAAAAATGACAGTAGACCAAATGCTAAAACATTCGATTGCTACAATGGATGTAGTCTTTGGCGATTTAGTAATCAAAATGCCGTTTTACCTAGGTTGGTTGGGTAGATTGTTTAAAAAATCAGTTCTAAACAATGAATTTAAAAAAGATACCCCTACCGCAAAAGAATTTATTTTTAAAGAACGTTATGATTTTGAACAAACAAAGCAAGAACTAATTGAAAAAACTCGAAAATTTCAAGACGGCACCCAAGTTATTAAATTAGAGAACCATCCCTTTTGGGGAAAAATGACTCCTCAAGAATGGGACACTTTAATGTGGAAACATTTAGATCATCATTTAAAACAGTTTGGAGTATAATGTAAGTGAAAAGTAACAAGGGATAAGTAAAATGTAATTTCTCTTATCCCTTATCTCTTATTAACTCATTCCTTTCCTCTTTCCTCTTTCCTCTTTCCTCTTTCCTCTTTCCTCTTTTCTCTTTTCTCTTTTTCTCTTATCCCTAAAACACGTATCTTTGCATCCATAAAATTTTAAAAATGCGCATTGATATTATTACCGTTTTACCTGAATTATTAAGAAGTCCGTTTGAAGCCTCGATTATGAAGCGAGCTATAGACAAAGGCTTGGTAGAAGTTCATTTCCACAACCTACGTGATTACACCACTAACAAGCAAAAAAGTGTGGATGATTATCAGTTTGGCGGTGGAGCAGGAATGGTCATGAGTGTGCAACCTATTGACGATTGTATTACGAAATTAAAATCGGAACGCGAGTATGATGAAATCATCTATATGACTCCCGATGGCGAAACCTTAAATCAACAAATGGCGAATAAAATGTCGATGTACCAAAACATTATCATTTTGTGTGGTCATTATAAAGGAGTAGATCAAAGAGTACGAGATCATTTTATAACCAAGGAAATTTCTATTGGAGATTATGTGCTTTCAGGCGGAGAATTAGGTGCTTTAGTCCTTTCAGATGCACTCATTAGATTGATTCCTGGAGTTTTAAGTGATGAAACCTCAGCGTTGACCGATAGTTTTCAAGACAACTTACTTTCTCCCCCTATTTACACGCGCCCTGCCGAATATAAAGGATGGAAAGTTCCTGAGGTTTTGTTAAGTGGACATTTTGCCAAAATTGAAAAATGGCGAGAAGACATGGCGTATGAACATACCAAAAATAGAAGACCTGATTTGCTTGACAATGAATAACTGATAATGAGGTATTTGAAATATTAAAAAATTATCAATTTTTAATTGTTAATTACTATTTATTTTGTAATTTTGCCCCCACATTTAACCAACCTCTGGCGAAAACCGTGAATGTTGCTTAGATTTAAAACCATAATTTTTATAAAAATGGCAAATTTATTAGATTTCGTAAACAACGAATTATCTGCTAGAAAAGATTTCCCTGCATTCGGAGCTGGTGATACTATCACTGTATACTACGAAATTAAAGAGGGTGAAAAAACAAGAACTCAGTTTTTCAAAGGAGTTGTAATCCAAAGAAGAGGAACTGGAGCTACTGAAACTTTTACAATCCGTAAAATGTCAGGTGCTGTTGGTGTAGAGCGTATTTTCCCTGTGAACATGCCAGCTTTACAAAAAATTGAATTGAACCAAAGAGGTAAAGTTCGTAGAGCTCGTATCTACTACTTCAGAGATCTTACTGGTAAAAAAGCAAAAATTAAAGAAAGAAGAAGATAATTCACTTTCTGAAGTTTATAAAAATGGTCCCGATATTCTCGGGACTTTTTTTTATATTTTTTTCAACACATACGTTACAATTCCCCAAATAATCAATTCGTTTTCTTCTGTAATCGTTATAACCTCAAATGCTTCATTTTCAGGAACAAGGGAGACACTATTTTTTTCAATTTTAATCCGTTTTACCGTAAAATCCCCATCGATAAAACAAACCGCAATTTTATTGTCTGTCGGCTCCAAACTCCTATCAATAACCAAAACATCACCATCAGCTATCCCTGCTCCAATCATGGAATTTCCACTAGCTTTAGCATAAAAAGTGGCCGATTTATTTTTTACTACAATTTGATCCAAACTGATACGGACTTCATCAAAATCGGCTGCAGGAGAAGGAAAACCTGCCTTAATTCCAGCCTCGATGAAAGGCACTTCCAAACCACTTTCAGTGTCCGGAAAGAAAAACGTTATTTTTTTTGATTTTAGCATTTCAGAATCAGCATTTCATCAATTCGAGTCGTATAGCGATTAGACAAATGATTTTGTTTCATTTTCCAAGTCCTATTCATATCTTGATTGGCAATTTTAAGTTTCCTGTCACCCATTTTTAAACGTATGGTATCCATTACTTTCATCAACTTTTCGTGCTTCGGATTTTCCTCTTCAAACAAATCAAACTGCTTCTGATTTTGCGGCACGATCATCGTCAAAATAACCCCAGCTTTCGTGTAAGATTCACCCTCTGTGAAAATTTCTTCCATAACTTCAATAGCCTTCTGACTTAATGTTAAGGCCGATTGCGAGGCAAAAGGAATGGTTTTATACACTGTAAAATATGATTTTCGCCTTTCTTCAATACTACATTTTCGCAATAAAAAAACTGAAATCCCATAACAACATGATTTTTGTTTTCGCAATTTCTCAGAAGCAATGGTGGCAAAAGTAGAGATACGTTCTTTTAGCTCCGAAAAAGCAACAATGGGACGTTCAAACGATCTGGTTATGGCGATATTTTTTTTTGCTTCCGACAAAAACTCCAATTCCAATACAGAAATTCCTAACAGCTCCAAACGCAAACGATCACCCACAACTCCCATTAATTTCTTAATAACATTCTCATATTGGGGCTGCACAAAATCAAGAGCCGTCAAAACACCTAATGCCGTTAATTTCTTAGAAAGGCTCCTTCCTATTCCCCAAACGTCTTCAATTTTTGTCCATTTCAATGCTTTTATCCTTTTTTCTTCCGAATCTATAACATACACCCCATTAGTCCGTTCTTTGAACTTTTTAGCGATTCGATTCGCAATTTTGGAAAGCACTTTAGTGTTAGCAAAACCAACACATACCGGGATACCTACCCATTTTTGCACTTTCTTTTTAATTGCTACCCCAGAAGCTGTATAATCCTTTGGATAGAAATCGTCAAATTTCAAAAAAGCCTCATCAATACTATATACTTCAACATCGGGCGTAAAATCTTTCAAAACTTCCATAACGCGTTGACTCAGATCGCCATACAAAGCATAATTAGAGGAAAACACTTTTACGTTGTGCTTTTTAAATAAATCACGGAATTGAAATTCAGGCGCTCCCATAGGGATTTTCAATGCTTTAGCCTCTTCACTTCTCGAAATCACACAACCATCGTTGTTCGACAAAACAACAACTGGCCTGTGCGTATATTGCGGCTGAAAAAACCGCTCACAAGAGACATAAAAATTATTACAATCGACTAATGCATACATGTGACAAAAATACAAAATATTAAATTTAACCCCTTCAAATTTTGCATTTCATAATTGTGACTAGGTAAAATTTACAAATCGATAATTAGTTATATCTCAAGCTTTTTTCATTATCATTTTCAGGGTAAATTTCTTATATTTGTGACTCAATTTTTCAAACCTAAATAAACAATGTCACACAAATCAACGATTCATTACACCTTAACTGATGAAGCGCCTATGTTGGCTACTCATTCGTTCTTACCTATTGTAAAAGCGTTTACTGCTCCTGCAAATATTGATATACAAATACGTGATATTTCCCTAGCTGGTAGAATATTATCCAACTTTCCAGAATATTTAAAAGACGATCAAAAAATAGCTGACAATTTAGCTGAATTGGGCAAATTGGCTACAACTCCCGAAGCCAACATCATAAAATTACCAAATGTATCGGCTTCTATTCCTCAATTAAAAGAAGCTATCGCCGAATTACAGTCACAAGGTTTCGCAATACCTAATTTTCCAGAAGAACCTTCTAACGATACCGAAAAGGAAATCAAAGCAAAATATTCAAAAGTATTGGGATCGGCTGTAAATCCTGTTTTACGCGAAGGAAACTCGGATCGTCGCGCTCCAAAATCGGTAAAAAATTACGCAAAAGCCAATCCACACTCAATGGGTGTTTGGACTTCCGATAGTAAAACAGCAGTAGCTCATATGAATTCTGGTGATTTTTATGGTACCGAAACTTCTACAACTGTTGAAAAAGAAGGCAAATTCAGAATTGTATTTGAAAGCGCAACAGGTTCAAAAGTATTAAAAGACTTTTCACCATTAAAAGCTGGAGAAATCATTGACAGTTCGGTAATGAACTTGAAATCGTTAAAATCATTTGTTACAGAAGCCATTCAACTTGCAAAAGATAAAAACGTATTGCTTTCTGCGCATTTGAAAGCTACGATGATGAAAATTTCAGATCCAATTATTTTTGGAGCCATTGTAGAAACATTCTTTAAAGATGTATTTACTAAATATGCTGATTTATTTTCTTCGTTAGACATTAACCCAAATAACGGAATTCAAGATTTATACGACAAAATTGCAGGAACACCTCAAGAAACAGAAGTAAAAGAAGCGATCAATAATGCTTTGGCTAATGGCCCAAAAGTGGCTATGGTAAATTCCGATAAAGGAATTACAAACTTTCACGTTCCTTCCGATATTATCGTAGATGCTTCTATGGCTGCTTTAGCCAGAAGCGGTGGAAAAATGTGGAACGCAGCAGGAAAAGAAGAAGATACGATTTGTATGATTCCAGACCGTTCGTATGCTGGTTTTTACAGTGCTGTTATTGATGACATGAAAAAGAACGGAACACTTGACCCGAAAACAATGGGATCGGTTCCAAATGTTGGTTTAATGGCTCAAAAAGCAGAAGAATATGGCTCTCACGATAAAACCTTCCAAATGGATGCCAATGGAATCGTAAAAGTGGAAGATGAAAATGGAACTATTTTATTACAACAAACTGTAGAAGCGGGAGACATTTTCAGAATGTGTCAAGTAAAAGATGCCCCAATTCAAGACTGGGTAAAATTGGCCGTAAATAGAGCGAGATTATCAGATACTCCAGCCATTTTCTGGTTAGACAAAGACAGAGCACATGATAGAGAAGTCATCAAAAAAGTAGAGAAATACTTAAAAAATCACAACACCACAGGTCTTGACATTCGTATTATGGATGTAAAAGATGCTATGACTGAAACTTTAAAAAGAATTCGTGAAGGCAAAGACACCATTTCGGTTTCTGGAAATGTATTGCGTGATTATTTAACCGATTTGTTTCCCATTTTAGAATTAGGAACTTCTGCCAAAATGTTATCTATCGTTCCTTTAATGAATGGCGGTGGATTATTTGAAACTGGTGCTGGAGGTTCGGCTCCAAAACACGTAGAGCAATTCGTCACAGAAGGGTATTTGCGTTGGGATTCGTTAGGTGAATTTCTAGCTTTGGGTGCTTCTTTAGAACATTTGGGACAAACACAAAACAATTCGAAAGCTATAGTATTGGCCGAAACACTTGATGAAGCCAATGATTTATTCTTAAAAAATGACAAGTCACCTGCTCGTAAAGTCGGACAAATAGATAACAGAGGTTCTCATTTTTATTTGGCACTTTATTGGGCACAAGCTTTAGCCAAACAAACAAAAGATGCCGAGTTACAAGCTAAATTTGCTCCAATTGCCGCTGAACTTACAGCTAATGAAGCAAAAATTGATACCGAATTAATTGCAGCACAAGGCAAAGCTCAAGCAATTGGTGGTTATTATCATCCTTCCGATGAAGCTACAGAAAAAGCAATGCGTCCTAGTGAAACATTTAATACGATTTTATCAAAACTGAATTAATACTTCAAATTTCAATACAAAGGCGGCCAATTGGTCGCCTTTCTTATTAACCCAATCTTAACAATTGTTTCGTGCGATAATTCCGATATTTGCAATACAAATTTTACAGTATGTCTCATTATAAGTCCATTCTACTTTGTTTTATTTTGTTCTTTACAACACTACTTTCCGCTCAAGACACGAATACTAGTGAATCTGTAAAACAAAAACACACCATTAGCGGCATCATTTCAGATGTAAAAACCAATGAAACATTAATCGGTGTTTCCGTAAAAATTGAAGAATTAAATGTATTTCTTTCTACCAATGAATATGGATTTTATTCGGTTACTTTACCTAATGGAAACTATACCATTATTGTTAGTTATGTTGGTTATACTTCAAAAGAGGAAAAAATTACCTTAACCGAAAACATCAAAATCAATTTCAAACTTTCAGAATCTAGCCAAGAATTACAAGAAATTGTTGTGAGCGATACGAAAACCAAGGCCAACATTCGAAAACCGGAAATGAGTGTAAACAAACTTAGCATTTCAACCATTAAGCAAATGCCGGTAGTATTAGGGGAGGTCGACATTATCAAATCGCTTTTATTCTTACCAGGCGTTACTAATGCGGGTGAAGGACAATCAGGATTTAATGTTCGTGGTGGTGGTGCCGATCAAAATTTGGTCTTGCTAGATGAAGCCACAGTCTATAATTCTTCTCATGTGTTTGGCTTCTTTTCTGTTTTTAATCCAGATGCTATAAAAGATTTAAAATTATACAAAGGTGGTATTCCTGCTAAATTTGGAGGAAGAGCCTCTTCGGTTTTAGACATCTACCAAAAAGATGGTAAAAGTAATAAAT
>JAGORP010000009.1 GCA_018062725.1 Flavobacterium sp. | reverse complement strand
GTCAAAAGGAATGTGGTCGTTTCATGATACCATGCGCGAACAAATGCGTTTGTTGAGAAAACATTATTTAGACAGTAATTATGAACGTTTAAAAACCGATACGCCTTATTTAATCGATAATATTTACCGATTAATTGAAGTGGAAGAAACCGTTTTATTTCCCAACGCCTTACAGCTTTTGGAAGATAAAGATTGGATGGAAATGAGCAAAGGAGAAGAAGAAATTGGATGGATGCTCAAAAAACCACCTTTACCTTATCTTTCTGAGGAATCAAACGCGAATACTTCTGAAGAAAAAACGGAAAACCCGTTTGCCAATGAAAGCTTTAAATTGAACGAAGGGTATATGACCGTCGACCAGTTGAATTTACTTTTTAAAACCATGCCGCTCGATTTGACTTATGTTGATGAAAATGATAAAGTTATTTTCTATAATAGAGGTGAAGAACGCGTATTTCCCAGAAGTGCGGGTGTTATAGGGCGAGAAGTTAAGTTTTGTCATCCTCCGAAAAGTGTGGGAACCGTCCTGGAAATTCTTGATAAATTCAGAAAAGGAGAACAGAATGAAGCCTCGTTTTGGATCAACTACAAAGAACGATTGATTTATATTCGCTACTTTGCTGTAAGAGACGAAAAGTTGCATTACAAAGGCGTCATTGAAATCTCGCAGGACATTACTGATATCAAAAATATTTCGGGCGAAAGAAGACTGCTGGATTGGGTAAATTAATTTTGGGTTTGTGATTTAGGTCATAAAAGCGTTATCAAATAAAACCGAAATTTGAATAAAATTGAAAATCTTAATAAAAAATGAAAAAAGTATTTTTACTTGCTTTAACAATTAGTTTAGCAATAGCTTGTGGGAAAAAAGAAAGTAGCAACGAGGACTTCTCAAAATCGGCGGCTGAGCCAACCGTATCAGAAGGAGAGCCTGTAGCAGAGGGCGATGCAACTGCAGATTCAGGGTCCTATGATGCTAGCAAAGGAGAAGGAACCTATGATAAGGTAGATTTAGGTGCTTCTTTAGATCAAAAAATGGCTGCTGAAGGTGAAAAAATAGTTGGTGTAAAGTGTACCTCTTGTCATAAACTTACGGATGAAAAATTAGTAGGGCCAGGGTGGAAAGGTGTAACAGAAAGAAGAACACCGGAATGGATTATGAATTTCATCACCAATCCAGATCCTATGATAGACAAAGATCCAGAGTTGAAAAAACAATTGGAAATTTGTATGGTTCGTATGCCTAACCAAAACCTTGCAGCAAACGAAGCACGAAACGTTTTAGAATATATGCGTAAAAATGACGGCGTTAAATAACTTATAAAACTCTTCATCAGATTACTTTTTAGAATTAATTATTGAAATAAAGCGGGACTTGTTCCGCTTTATTTTTTTAGTTTTATAATGAGAAGATTAGAAATTAAAACTGTTTTTTTGAATAGAGGTGTCAGAAGTATATTTTAGGAGCTTTACAATCAATCACGCTTTTCTTTTGAATAAATACATACGCTTCACCCAGTCTAATTGACTCAATTCTGGCAGGTATATGCAATCCATATTTGTTCTTTAGATTTGACGTTTTTAAAAGAAATAATTTTATGTTTTGTATTTAGATTGATATTGATATAGTCTTATTTAATTATGCGTATTTATGATTTTATCAGTAAATTAATAACGCAAAAAAGTATTTCCCTTTTTAATTCCTGAAGCTAATTCTTCCAAAGTAGTATTTTCAAACATATGTATAAGATTTGCTTTAATGACTTTGAATTTTTCATGTACAGGGCAAGGATGTTCTTCTGAACAGTTTTTTAATCCTAATCCACAACCAGTAATTACAGAATCACATTCAAGAGCTTCAATTATTTCAATAAATTTTATTTTTTTTGAATTGTGTTTTTCTACATAAAAACCACCCCCAGATCCTTTTGCTGATTGTACAATATTCTTATGAACTAACTTTTGTAAAATTTTGGCAGTAAAAGCCATTGGCGAATCAATTTCTTCAGCAATTTCTTTTTGACTAATTTTTCTGTCTTTTGCTGATTCAGAAGCGATAAATATAGTAGCTCTTAATCCGTATTCACATGTTTTAGAAAACATAATTATTAAATTTTACTTCAAAAGTATTTATAATTTAATTAATAATAGCTGTCAATTATCATATAACGTAGTTGATATTTATAAAAATAAAGATCTTTTGTCGTCTGTTTTGAATTGAAAGTCAGTACTCTACTGATTTCTATTTTCTGATACATTGGAACTAAACGGCTGAGAGTACTTCGGCTTCGAGGGTCTGAGAGCCCGGCGGATGGGGTATAACACTTCAGGGAACAGTTGGCGGAGGCTGTGGTTCACGAAGCGACCAGTACGAATTAAGTTCATCAAGTTGAAGGTCATGACGAGGAACGAAGCAATCTTATGATTCTAGTAACATTCCTGAGATTGCTTCGCTCCACTGCGTTGCGCTCTCAATGACATTACGGTAATGAGTTTTTTTGACACTTTATATCAACAAAAAAACCGAAACGAAAGTTTCGGGTTTCTTTTGCATTTGATATTAAGAGGAGGACTGCCAGTGGCAGTCAGGTATTTTTTTAAGGGATTAACTTCGTAGATCCCTTGGGGGTGAACCTGCAAAAGAAACCCTACGGCTTTTGCAAAGCCTTGTTTTTTTGTTTTCCTCTCGCCTGCAAAAGTGAACTTTTAACGCGGTCTGAAAACAAAAAACCCGAAACGAAAGTTTCGGGTTTCTTTTGCATTTGATATTAAGAGGAGGACTGCCAGTGGCAGTCAGGTATTTTTTTAAGGGATTAACTTCGTAGTTCCCTTGAGGGTGAACCTGCAAAAGAAACCCTACGGCTTTTGCAAAGCCTTGTTTTTTTGTTTTCCTCTCGCCTGCAAAAGTGAACTTTTGACGCGGTCTGAAAACAAAAAACCCGAAACTTTCGTTTCGGGTTTCTTTTGCGGAGAAAGAGGGATTCGAACCCCCGGACCTGTTACAGTCAACAGTTTTCAAGACTGCCGCATTCGACCACTCTGCCATTTCTCCAGTGAGTGATGCTATCGTTTCCGATTGCGAGTGCAAATATAGCACTGTTTTTCGTTTCTGCAAATGTTTTGAAAAGAAATAATAGAAATATTTTTTAACTCTTTCATTTCGTTTGCTTTAGAAATAAAAATATTTTTAATAGTTTACGTATTCTACAATTTCCAAGCCATAACCAATCATTCCCACACGTTTTCCCACTTCGGTATTTGATACTAATCGTATTTTAGTAATATCTATATCATGTAAAATTTGGGCTCCAATGCCGTAGTCTTTGCTATCAATAACAATTTTTGGGGCTTTCATCTCACCTTGTTGTTGTAATTCTTTTAATTCGGTAATACGATTTAACAAACTTACTGATTGCATATCTTGGTTGACAAATATCACTGCTCCTTGACCTTGCTCATTAATCACTTTGAACATATCATCTAATTGCTTGTCGGCATTGTTGGTTAACGTGCCTAGTAAGTCATTGTTGACTTGTGAAGAGTTGATTCTGGTTAAAACCGGTTCTCCCGTATTCCAAGTGCCTTTGGTTAAAGCAATATGGATTTGCTTGTTAGTCGTTTGCTCGTATGCACGCATTCTGAACGTGCCGAATCGGGTTTCGATATCGAAATCTTCCTTTTTGACAATCAAACTATCGTGTTGCATGCGGTAGGCTACCAATGCTTCAATAGAAACCAATTTCAAATCGAATTTTTTAGCGACTTCTACCAATTGAGGAAGTCTTGCCATAGTACCATCTTCGTTCATGATTTCTACAATCACACCTGCCGATTTAAAGCCTGCTAAACGCGCAAAATCAATCGCAGCTTCGGTATGACCAGTTCTTCTTAAAACACCGCCTTGCTTAGCGATTAAAGGGAAGATATGTCCCGGACGTGCTAAATCGAAAGGTTTGGTATCGGGATTGACTAGCGCTTGGATGGTTTTGGCTCTATCGGCTGCAGAAATCCCAGTGGTTACACCGTGTCCTTTTAAATCGACTGAAACGGTAAAAGCCGTTTCCATGTGGTCAGTATTATTAGAAACCATCGCACGTAAGCCTAATTCTTTACAGCGGCTTTCGGTCAGCGGGGTACAAATTAAACCTCGTCCGTGTGTGGCCATAAAGTTGACCATTTCCGGTGTTATTTTTTCGGCAGCAGCCAGGAAATCACCTTCGTTTTCTCGGTCTTCATCATCTACTACGATGATTACTTTGCCTTGACGAATGTCTTCAATGGCTTCTTCAATAGTGTTTAAGATAATAGTGTCAGTTGACATTTTGTTGTGTTTTGTTGCGTTGTATAAAATCTATTATTTTTCGGAAAGGTTCCGTAATAAAATCAAAGTTAACATCTCCATTGTCACTAATTGCTTTTTTAGTCAAATAAATGGCCAATGGCGTTAATATAAGGGAGGAGAGTAGGGCACCTATTAAAGGCGTTACCCCCGATTCTTGTGCGAATTTTTTTCCAAAGGTATTCACGAAATGGAAAAAGATAAAGATAAGCATGGCAAATACAATTGGTAATCCCAATCCACCTTTTCTGATAATAGCTCCTAATGGTGCGCCGATAAAGAACATCAATAGGCAACCGTAAGCAATGACGAACTTTTCATAAATGGAAAATTCAAAGCTATTGAGTTCTTTTTGTCGGGCTTGAAATCCGACTTCACTAATATCAAAGTTTTGTTTGATACTGGTTGCATCACTATAAGCTACTTCTAATACTTTTTGTTGTCCATTAATGTCTAAAATACTTGTTAATTCGGGTGTTTTAGGTTTGGCAATTTTTGTAGTATCAACATTGTAATCACTGTTTAAACCATAGCGGTTGTAGGTATAACCCGAAAAATATTTGATATCCTTTTTATAAGTTTTGGATAAGGAATCAAGAGAGTACTGCAAATCACTAATTTTTAGCATAGTATTGGTGTTCTTGATTTCATCTTCGAAACCAGCATCCATATCCAATTTTGACAAATCGATGTTGATGTTGTATTTTTTGAAAAATACTTTGGCAAATGGCATTTTTTGACGTTCTCTGTAATCTTTTGGGGAGATGTCTTCATAATAATAACCATCCAATAATACTAATTGCAACAAATTTGAGTCTTCCGAACTAATTAATTCTCCTCTTTTAGATTTGATGACTGTTTTGGCACCTTCTCCTAGATTCGATTTTTTGTGAATGGTCACGCCTTTTAGGTGTTCTCCTTTTTCACCACTTTTTTTATCTACTTTGATGTTGATGTTCCCGATATCACTAAACTGCCCTTCAGCAATGGCCATGGCGGGTTTAACTTGTGCTAGATTTTTACGGAAGTTGATGAATTTATATTCGGCAAAAGGAATCACATTGTTGGCAAAGAAAAAGGTACAAATGCTCAATCCGAAAATAAATATGATTAAGATTTTTAAGGTTCTTTGAAAGGAAACGCCGGCCGATTTCATGGCTGCAAATTCATAATTTTCGGCCAAATCACCAAAAGTCATGATGGATGCCAACAAAACAGTTAACGGGAGCACCATAGGCACTAATTTCGGCGAAGCAAAGGCTAAGAACTTAAGGATCATGAATATATCTAAGTCTTTTCCTGCTAATTCGGAAATAAATAACCAAACGGTTTGTAGTATGAATATAAAAAACAAGATTACAAATACCGAAGTAAATGTAATCAAGTACGTTTTTAATAAATATCTATCGAGGATTTTCATTTGCTGGTTAATCCAGGTTGTTTATATAGTAATTCGGGTATTTTGATTTGACAAAAGTAAAATGATTTTTTGGTAATGCCGCATTTGTTTTCAAAGAATTAACAGTCAACGTTACTCTGGTTCCGTTTTTATTCACTGTAATCGTATTGTGAATCATGTTGGTTGCCGTGTTGATTCCAACTAAAATCTGTTTTCTGTCGTCTTTTGAGCTAATAGGAGTCAGTTTTACATATTGAATTTTTTTCCCTGCTACGTTTTGTGTTATGTCCCAAGCATATTTGAATCCTTTATTGAAAAAAGTCAGCATTTTAGCAGGCGTATCGGCATCGTCTTCCCCTCCAATTTTAGCAATCGAGATTTCTTCGTCTTCCTTGGAAATAGTGTAAACCTTTGCACCGTCGCACATTTTAGTTACTCCCATGAAATTTAAAATGTATTGATTGCCGCTTAGGGTAACATTCCCTTTATTGGTTTGATTGATGTTTTCTTTTGTGTTTTGCAACGCGTATTTAAAATCAATTTGAATGTTTTTGTATGATTTTACTTTGGCTGTTACTTTGTCTAACAGGGCTTTTGCTTTGTCTGTATTTTGGGCCTGAATTTGTAAACCAAATAATACGACTAGTATTGCAAGTAATTTTTTCATTTTAACTGTTGTTTTTTTCGTTCATAAAAAATTGTTCCAAAGAGACTAAGTCAGGAATGTTTACCGAACGTGCTTTACTTCCTTCGAATGGACCAACGATTCCAGCGGCTTCTAATTGATCAATTAATCGTCCAGCTCGGTTGTATCCCAATTTCAATTTGCGTTGAATTAAGGAAGCAGAACCTTGTTGTGCGGTGACAATTACTTCGGCAGCATCTCTAAACAAAGTATCTCTTTCAGAGATGTCTATATCAAGACTTATGCCACTATCTTCTCCAATGAACTCTGGAAGTAAATAAGCGGTCGCATACGCTTTTTGAGAACCGATAAAATCAGTGATTTTTTCTACTTCGGGTGTATCAACAAACGCACATTGTACACGCACCAAATCATTTCCATTAGAAAACAACATGTCTCCACGACCTATCAATTGATCGGCACCTCCAGAATCTAAAATCGTTCTTGAATCTATTTTGGAAGTTACTCTAAAAGCAATACGTGCCGGAAAATTGGCTTTAATCATACCAGTTATAACATTTACCGAAGGACGTTGGGTAGCAATAATTAAGTGAATTCCGATGGCACGAGCTAGCTGCGCCAAACGAGCAATAGGGGTTTCGACTTCTTTACCAGCCGTCATAATCAAATCGGCAAACTCATCGACAACTAAAACGATATAAGGTAAGAAACGGTGTCCGTTTTCCGGATTTAGCTTGCGTTGTTTGAATTTTTCGTTGTATTCTTTGATGTTACGCACCATCGCATCTTTTAGTAAAGAATAACGATTGTCCATTTCCACACAAAGCGAATTTAAGGTGGTAATTACTTTTGAATTATCGGTGATAATCGCATCTTCCGTATCGGGAAGTTTGGCCAAGTAATGTCTTTCAATCTTATTGAAAAGCGTTAACTCTACTTTTTTAGGATCGACCAATACAAATTTGACTTCGGCAGGGTGTTTCTTGTACAAAAGCGACGTCAACACCGCATTCAATCCTACCGATTTCCCTTGTCCGGTAGCACCTGCCATCAATAAGTGAGGCATTTTAGCCAAATCTACTACGAAGGTTTCGTTGGAGATCGTTTTTCCTAATGCAATAGGTAATTCCATTTCCGCTTCTTGGAATTTAGCCGAAGCAATAACCCCTTTCATTGGCACCATTGTTGGGTTCTTGTTCGGCACTTCGATACCAATGGTTCCTTTTCCAGGCATTGGTGCGATGATACGAATTCCGAGTGCCGAAAGAGATAAAGCGATATCGTCTTCTAAACTTTTAATTTTGGAAATACGAATTCCCGCTTCCGGAACAATTTCATATAAGGTTACCGATGGTCCAACAGTCGCTTTAATTTGAGCAATGTCAATTTTATAATTGCGAAGTGTTTCGACGATTCGGTTTTTGTTTTCTTCTAATTCCGCCTGATTGATGGTAATTCCGCCTGTTCCATAATCTTTTAATAAATCGATGGTTGGGAATTTGTAATTAGATAATTCTAATGTAGGGTCAAATTCTCCGAAATGGGATACCAATTTCGCAGCTAAGTTTTCTTCAATAATATCTTCTTCTTCGACTTTTTCAATGACTAACTCATCGGGAGCATGTTGTATTTCTTCTTCAGCTGGTTTGCTAATATTTAGGGATAATTCGGATGCAGTTCCAATAGTCGGTTTTAAGTCCTCTTTGTTGATTTCGAATTGGGAAGGAGTCGTTTTTAGGGTCATTTCGCCTAATTCTTCTACATTTTCTTCAAAATCATTGCGATTTGGAGTGGTTAGTAAAGAATCGGAAGTAGTATCAAGGAGATCATCATCGTCATTTACCGCAAATTCTTCAAGGTTATAGGCTCCAGAAGTAGAAGTTACGGGTGTATTTAAGTCGTTGTTGATTTCTTTTTTAGTTGATTCGAAAGCATTTTTGATTTTATCGGGAGATACTTTTATTTTGAAAATAAGATAAATAACAATTCCGAAAATTAAGGCTAATAATGTTCCAGCTTTTCCGATGTAATCTTGAGAAAAAGCGTTCATTTCGTAGCCGATAACGCCTCCTAATTCGGGTAGGGACTGACTAAAAAAGCCAAAAAGAATTGAAAGTATGATGATGACAAACATGTCCCAAAACCATGTTTTTTTAAGTTTCGAAACAGCTAAATCTAAAACCAGATAAGCTCCGGTCAAAAAAAGTAAGCGTACTAGTAGGAAAGAGGCTACTCCGAAACCTTTATAAATAAAGAAATCGGATAAAAAAGCACCGAATTTACCCAACCAGTTTTGAACTTCAGCGTTTCGATTGGTAAAATCTTGTAATTCGCTTTGGTCGAACTTCCCATTTACAAAATAAGAAATGAACGAAACAGCCAAAGCAATGGCGAGTAAAACCAATAATACACCAATGGTAATTTTATGTTGACGACTAGGAGCAAAACGACTAAAAACACTTGTTTCATCTGGTTCTACGGTACTAGTTTCTTTCTTTTTTGATTTGGCCATTACTACTTGTTACGATTTAAACAAAAATAGGGATTCTTAGGAATTAAACTAATCTTGGAATGTAAATTAAGGCTCCAATTGACAGGGCTGTTAGCGCAGCAAAGAATACAGCTCCGGCAGCAATGTCTTTAATGAAACCAATACGTTCATGATAGTCCGGGTGAATGAAATCGGCAATTTTTTCTACCGCTGTATTCAAACCTTCAATACTTAAGACTAAACCGAAAGCAAAGACTTGAAACATCCATTCTTCTCTTGAAATATTACAAACAAATCCCGCTATAGTCATGATTATTACTAAAGAAGATTGCACCATTACGCTATGTTCGGTGGTTATAAGTTTGAAAGCTCCTTTGGCAGCAAAGCCAATACTTTTTAATCTTCCTGTAAATAAGGTATCATCTTTTTGAAATTTCATTTATAGGGCAGCTAAAGCAGATTCATAATTAGGTTCGTTGGCAATTTCAGGAACTTGTTCGGTATATTTAACGACACCATTTTCGTCTAAAATGATAACTACTCTTGAGTGCAATCCGGCTAAAACTGAATCGGCAATCTCTAATCCGTAATCTTTTCCAAAACTACCATCTTTGAAATCGGATAAATTTTCAACATTTTCTAGGCCTTCCGCTCCACAAAAACGCTTTTGAGCAAACGGTAAATCACGTGAAATACATAAAACTTTTGTATTTTCTAATGTACTTGCTGTTTCGTTAAATTTTCGAACAGAAGTGGCACACGTTCCCGTATCAATGCTTGGGAAAATGTTTAAAACCAATTTAGTGCCTTTGTAATCTTCTAAAGATGCAGACGACAAATCGGTTTTAATAAGTTTAAAATTTGGTGCTTTTGTACCAATTTTAGGAAGTTCTCCAGATGTATTTACAGCGTTTCCGCCTAATGTTATAGATGCCATTTTTTTTATTTTTTTATGAAGTTCAAAAGTAATTAAATTTTATCACTTTAAAAAGTTTGAAAATTAACATATTTTTTTGTGGTACTTTTTTTATTTATCGTAATATTGCAATATATAAATATTGCTTATTATGGGAGCTTCAAAATCAGATTTTTTTACGGAGGAACAAAACGAATTAGCGATGCTTTTTAAAGCGCTTTCAAATCCAGCAAGAGTTGCTATAATTGAATATTTGCTCAAAGTAGATACTTGTATTTGTGGTGATATTGTAAACGAATTACCATTGGCACAACCCACTATTTCTCAGCATTTAAAAGAATTGAAAAATGCGGGTATAATTAAAGGAAGTATTGAAGGAACGGCTATTTGTTATTGTATAAACCCTGAGACCATTGATAAAATAGAAAATCATTTTGGAATGATTCGTCATAAATTAAAAAATAAATGTTGTTAGCTAATCACATATTACTAATCTCTAATCAATTAAAAAAATGAAATTATCAGAAATAAAAAATCAGTTAAAAAAGCTTACTCAAATCGCGTTTCAATTACCAAATGGAGATTTGGTTCCGAGTCATTTTCATGTAACCGAAGTAGGTAAAATTACGAAGCATTTCATCGATTGTGGAGGTGTGGTTCGTACTGAAGAAGTGGTAAATTTTCAACTTTGGGAGGCGAATGATTATGATCATAGATTGCATCCGGAGAAATTGGTTCATATTATCGAATTATCAGAAGCAAAATTGCAAATACCAGATTTAGAAATTGAAGTCGAATATCAAATGGCTTCGACCATCGGAAAATTTAGTTTGGACTTTGATGGAATTAATTTTCAATTAAAATCAAAATTAACAGATTGTTTAGCTAAAGATAATTGTGGTATTCCACCAGAAAAACTAAAAGTTAAAATAGGCGAATGGAAACCGAAAGAAACGTCATGTTGTACTTCAGAATCAGGATGTTGTTAAACTATTTTTAATATGGGTAATACAAAAAAAGAACATTGGGAAAATGTATTCACTACTAAAAAAGAGACCGAAGTAAGTTGGTATCAAAACGAACCGAAGACTTCAATTCAATTAATTCAAGCTTGTAAAGTGGCAAAAGATGCCAAAATTATTGATATTGGCGGTGGAGATAGTTATTTGATTGATAGTCTTCTTGAATTAGAATATACCAATTTGTATTTATTGGATATTTCAGAAGCGGCTATTGATCGTGCAAAGCTAAGATTAGGGGATAGAGCTAAAGAAGTTACGTTTATAGTTTCCGATAGTTTGCATTTTCAATCGGATGAAAAATTTGATATTTGGCATGATAGAGCCTCTTTTCATTTTTTTACGGATGCAAAAGATATTGAGCAGTATAAGTTAAATGTGATTGCGAATACAAGTCAAAATGCACATTTGATTATTGGAACTTTTTCAGAAGAAGGGCCATTAAAATGTAGCGGTTTACCAATTACGCAATATTCGGTTGAAAAGATGGAAGCCGTTTTTGCATCCGATTTCAAATTAGAAAATTGTTTTACAGAAGATCATCAAACGCCATTTGATACCGTTCAGAATTTTATTTTTTGTCATTATAAAAAATCATAATATGTTCGAAAAATTATCAAAAACGATCCAATCTATTGCTGAAATTCCAGTTTCAGACGAGCGTAAACAAGTTTTACAACCCTTAGCGGATTACATTCAAACCAAAGTTATTGCTAACGAAGAAATTCGATTGAACTTCATTTGTACGCACAATTCCAGAAGAAGTCACTTGTCTCAAATTTGGGCGCAAACTTTTGCATTTCAATTCGGTATCAAAAATATTTTTTGCTATTCTGGCGGAACGGAAGCAACGGCAATGTTTCCAAAAGTTGGCGAAACCTTAGTAAATCAAGGATTTCAAATTCAGAAGTTAAGTCAAGAACAAAATCCAGTTTATGCTGTGAAATTCGATGACAATCAACATGCAATCATCTGTTTTTCTAAAACGTATTTCGATGATTTTAATCCGAAAACTTGCTTTGGAGCCATTATGACATGCAGTAACGCAGACGAAGGTTGTCCAATGGTTTTTGGGGCAGAAGCTAGATTCCCAATTAAATACGACGATCCAAAAGCCTTCGATGGAACAGATGTAATGAACGAAAAATACGCAGAACGTAGTTTACAAATTGCAAGTGAAATGCATCATGTATTCTCACAAATAAAAAAATAATATTATGAGAACAATTAAAATTTTAGGAACAGGTTGTGCAAAATGCAAAGCCACCGAGCAAGCTGTTAGAGATACAATTGCCAAAAATAACATCGATGCAACAGTAGAAAAAGTTGAAGATATTCAGCAAATTATGGAATACAATATCTTATCTACACCAGCAGTTGTGGTAGATGAAGTAGTAAAAATAAAAGGAAAAGTTCCAAGCGAAGCCGAAATTTTAGAAGCACTTTCATAAGATGTTCGACTGGCTACAAAACTTTTCTGATTGGCTGATTTATTCAGTTTTTAACATTGCTCAAGGTTCAAAATTGGGCGATGCACTCCATTTTTTTGTGTATGACACGATAAAGATTTTAATCTTATTGTTTCTCATTACAACGGTTATGGGTGTTGTAAACTCGTATTTTCCTGTTGATAAAATCCGAAATTACCTTTCCCGAAACAAACTTTTTGGATTAGAATATTTGTTTGCTTCCACATTTGGAGCGATTACGCCATTTTGTTCGTGTAGTTCGGTTCCATTATTCATTGGTTTTGTAAAAGGAGGAATTCCACTTGGAGTAACCTTCGCATTTTTAATCACATCACCTTTAGTTAATGAGGTTGCGATTGCAATGTTTATCGGAATGTTTGGCTTAAAAGCGACTTTTATTTATGTTTCGAGCGGTATTTTATTAGGAATGATTGGCGGATTTGTATTAGGAAAACTACAATTAGAAAAACACTTATCGCCATGGGTTCAAGGAGTTATAGCCAATGCTGAAAAAGAAGGCGATTTGGAAGAAGAAAAACTGACTTTTTCTCGACGTTTGCCTTTCATTTTTAAAGAAGCGCTTTCCATAATTAAAGGCGTTTTTTGGTACATCATCGTCGGAATTGGACTAGGGGCGATGATGCACGGATTTATTCCAACAGGTTTTTTTGAGGAATATATTAGTAAAAACAATCCTTTTGCTGTGCCAATTGCCGTGATTTTAGGAGTTCCAATGTATAGCAATGCAGCAGGAGTTTTACCAATTATTCAAGTGTTTGTTCAAAAAGGAATTCCTATCGGAACTGCGATAGCGTTTATGATGGCAGTTGTAGGTTTGTCGATTCCAGAAGCAACGATGCTTAAAAAAGTAATGACATGGAAACTGATAGCAATTTTCTTTGGAGTAGTTACCTTTTTTATCATTATTTCGGGTTATTTGTTTAATTTAATTTTATAAAAAATGAGAACAAAAACACAACTTATTTTAGAACTATGGTTGGAAGCACGCACCCGTTTTTCCAATCAATTAGAATCTTTGACTGAAGCCGATTTAACTAAAAAATTAGCACCTTCGGTTAATAGTGTTGGATTTTTAATTCGGCATATTGGTGACGTTGAATTACTTTTTGCTAAAAATGTTTTTGGAGCAACTGATGTAAGTGTTGTGGCAAAGACAGTCATTGACAAGTTTGATACTGGAGAATGGATAGATTTAGAAAGTTTGAAAGAATATGTAGCACTTTCGTTTGAAAAGCTAAAAGAAATTGTTGCATCACAAACAGAAGATGATTGGGAAACTTCCATTACAACAAAAGAATTTGGAACAAAAACCAAAGCTGAGGCACTTGGCAGAATAGTTTCTCACACAGCTTATCACGCCGGACAATTGGCGATTATTGCCAAGTATGGTAAATAAGTTGATTAATTTTTTAAATATATAATACCTATAAAATGAAAGTAAAAATAATAATTTTAGTTGCACTTTTTACGACATTCTTTTCCTGCAAAAAAGAGGTGAAACAAGATGCTAAAACAACAGAAAGCATGGTTCAAACCGAAATTCAATTGATTCAATTTCACACTAAACATCGTTGTATTACTTGCAATGCTATCGAAAAATTGAGTAAAGAAACCATCAAAGGGAATAATAAGATTTCATTTGTTTTGTATAATGTTGAAGACGAAAAGAATACTAAAGTTGCCGAACAATTTGAAGCTACAGGAACGTCTTTATATTTATATAATTCGAAGACTAGAGCTACTAAAGATTTAACAGAAATGGCTTTTATGTATGCCAAAAAAGATGGTGAAAAGTTTAAAACCGAACTTCAAAAGGAAATTTCTGCATTCAAATAATTATGGATTTCATTCAAACCTTTGCCGAAAATAAAGAGTTTCCAGTTCTTGCTGCTTTTGCTTTAGGATTGTTAACGGCAATTGCTCCTTGTCCGTTGGCGACAAATATTACGGCAACAGCTTTTATTGCTAAAACCATCAATAACAATAAAAAAGTGGTTTTGAGTGGATTATTTTATACTTTGGGAAGAATGTTTTCTTACACTTTAATTGGAGCGCTGATTTATTTTGGTGCGAGTAAATTTCAAGTAGCAAAATTGTTTCAAGGAAATGGAGAAAGATATATTGGTTATGTTTTGATAATCATAGGTTTAATTATGTTGGATGTAATTAAATTGAATTTTATCAAAGGATTTAATTTTACCGAAAAATTATCTGAAGCGTTTAAAACCAAAGGGTTATTAGGTTCGTTTTTATTGGGGGCTTTGTTTGCTATGGCATTTTGTCCGTATAGCGGTGCTCTGTTTTTTGCTATATTGATTCCAATGACTTTAGCTTCAAGCGAAGGATTATTATTACCCGTATTTTTTTCAATAGGAACAGGGTTACCCGTAATTTTCTTCGCTTTTGTAATTGCTTTTAGCATGGAAAAACTAGGTAACTATTTTAAAACTATTACCAAAATTGAAAAAGTGATGCGAATTATAGCGGCATTGACTTTCATCATAACTGGAATGTATTATATTAATATTTATTTAAAAATAATTTGATTTAAAATTTGTAGGAATAATTTTCGTAACTTTAGTATTCGATTTAAAACCAATACATTATGAAATTAGCAACTACAATTATTAGGGTTTTATTGGGTGCACTATTGCTGTTTGCATCATTAATGTTCTTTTTGAAATTGGCCCCAGAACCAGAAGTAACCGGTGATTTTAAAGCTTTTAATGTTGGCCTGGTGGCTTCAAAGTATATTATTCCTTTAGCTAAAGCGGTAGAATTATTATGCGGCATTTCGTTTATCACTAATAAATTCGTGGCCTTAGCCAACTTGGTCATTTTACCGGTGTCCTTAAATATTTTTTTAATTAACTTTTTTATGACGCCCGAGAATTTACCAATCGCTATTTTTATCTGTTTCGCTAATCTGTTTTTGATTTACAGATATTGGGAGCATTATCGAGGTTTAATTGAACCTTAAAAAAAACTCCCATCTTATTTTTTATGAGATGGGAGTTTTTTTATTTGTCTATGGAACCGAGTACTCGTTTCATAAAATCATTAAGAGCTGTTTTTTTGTCTTTACCTTCTTGTATCAGTTTTTGGACTTCCAAAGCGCCATACATATTGGAAATTAATTCACCAATGATATCTAGTTCTTCGTCTTTTAAAGATTCCAATTCGGTTAAGTTTTCCAGAACCTCAATGGCTTCAACAATATAATCTTTGTCATTTTCTTCAATAAATTGAGTCAAATGTTTTATAACAGGTAATTTCATACTTATAAAATTTCAGCCACTAAATCGTTTAAGACTTCGGCCTTATTCGTTTGCGTTTCACCTACTAATTTACCGTTTACAAAAGTTGCAAAAGTGGGTAAGTTAGAAACATTGGCTAGTTTTCTAGATTCTGGTGCATTTTCGGCATCCACAATTGCAAAAGTAATGGTCTCGTTTTCGGAGGCTAATTTTTTAAATTTAGGTTTCATTATTCGGCAGTTACCACACCAAGAAGCCGAAAATTGTACTACTACTTTTTCGTTTTGAGATACTAAATTTGCTAATGTATCTTCGTTTAATTCGATTAACATATGGTATAAATTTCAATGACAATAGCAATGCCAATATTCTAAATCATTGTAATTGAATATTGACATTACCATTGAAATTTGTTATTAATTTTGAGCTAAATAAGCTGCTGTGCTTAATCTATCTGCATTCATGGCTTCTTTACCTTCTTCCCAGTTAGCAGGACAAACTTCACCTTTGGTTTGAACGTGTGTGTAAGCGTCGATTAGACGTACATATTCGTTTACATTTCTACCTAATGGCATATCGTTTACACTTTCGTGGAAAATTTTTCCTGTTTCGTCAATTAAGTAAGTAGCACGGAATGTTACGTTTGATCCTTCTAATAAAATATCTCCAGATTCCTCGTCGTACACTTCTTCTACATCTAAAATATCTAAAGCTCTTGACAAATTGCGAGTAGTATCGGCTAATAAAGGATAAGTTACGCCTTCAATTCCACCATTGTTTTTGGCGGTATTCAACCAAGCAAAGTGAACTTCATTTGTATCACATGAAGCACCAATTACGATAGTATTTCTTTTCTCGAACTCAGGAAGTGCTGTTTGGAAAGCATGTAATTCTGTTGGACATACGAAGGTAAAATCTTTTGGGTACCAAAATAAAAGTACTTTTTTGTTGTTTTTGGTCGCTTCTTCAAGAACATTAATTCTTAAATTGTCTCCCATTTCTGAAATGGCGTCTACGGTAATGTTTGGGAATTTTTTTCCAACTAATGACATAATCTATAGGGTTTAAATGTTATTTTTTTGACTCTGCAAATTTACTAGCATTACAGGGATTTTAAAAAGATTTTAATTATAATTTTCTATTTTAATATAGATTTTATCTTTAGCTATGGTTGTGCTTCAGAATTCAGTGATTGTAATTTATGTATAGATATTATCTATGGTTTTTTGAATAATAATAGGAAGAATTTTCCTAAATTAGTATTCGAATTAATAAATTAAAAATCAACCAACTATGGAAAATTATAATGCAGATTCTACTTCTGGTGGAGGAAAATGTCCTTTTAATCACGGACAATCAAAACAAACCGCTGGAGCCGGTACTTCTAATAAAAACTGGTGGCCCAACCGTTTGAATCTTGATATTTTACGTCAACATTCGTCTTTATCGGATCCTATGGATAAAGACTTTAATTATGCTGCCGAATTCCAAAAGTTAGATTTGGCCAGTATTAAAAAAGACATTTTCGAATTGATGACCACTTCTCAAGATTGGTGGCCTGCTGATTATGGTCATTATGGTCCGTTGTTTATCCGTATGGCCTGGCACAGTGCGGGTACCTATCGTATTTCCGATGGTCGTGGAGGTGCTAGTACCGGAAATCAGCGATTTGCTCCTGTGAATAGTTGGCCTGACAATGGAAACTTAGACAAAGCACGCTTTTTATTATGGCCCATCAAGCAAAAATATGGGAATAAAATCTCTTGGGCCGATTTGATGATTTTGGCTGGTAATTGCGCTTTAGAATCGATGGGATTCAAAACGTTTGGATTTGCAGGAGGTCGAGAGGATATTTTCGAACCAGAGCAAGATATAAATTGGGGAAATGAAACCGAATGGTTGGGAGACAACCGTTATCAAGGCGATAGAGAACTAGATAATCCGTTGGCAGCGGTACAAATGGGATTGATTTATGTCAATCCTGAAGGTCCAAACGGAAATCCTGATCCATTAGCATCGGCCAAAGACATTAGAGAAACTTTTGCTCGTATGGCCATGAATGATGAAGAAACGGTGGCTTTAGTGGCCGGTGGACATACCTTTGGTAAGGCTCACGGGGCTGGCGATGCTGCCTTAGTAGGTGTAGCCCCAGAGGGTGGTAGTATTGAAGATATGGGACTGGGCTGGAAAAATAGTTTTGGTTCTGGAAAAGGAGGCGATACCATAACAAGTGGAATTGAAGGTGCCTGGAAGCCTAATCCAACGACTTGGGATAACGGGTATTTTGAAACATTGTTTAAATTTGATTGGAAATTAACCAAAAGTCCCGCTGGCGCACACCAATGGGTTCCAACAGACGATTCGGCAGCAACTTTGGTTGTAGATGCACACGACCCCTCAAAACGTCACGCTCCAATGATGACTACTGCCGATTTGGCTTTAAAAATGGATCCGATTTACGAACCTATTTCGAGAGATTTTTTTCAAAACTTTGACAAATTTGCCGATGCTTTTGCAAGAGCTTGGTACAAATTAACCCATCGTGATATGGGACCCATTGAGCGTTATTTGGGTACTGAAGTTCCAAAAGAAGTACTCCTTTGGCAAGACCCAGTGCCAGCAGGGAATAAAAATTTAAGTGCTTCTGAAGTAGAAATATTGAAAACTAAAATTTTAGATTCGGGATTGTCAATTTCGCAATTGGTAACTACGGCTTGGGCTTCGGCATCTACTTTTAGAGGTTCTGATAAGCGAGGTGGAGCCAATGGGGCTCGCATTCGGTTAGAGCCCCAAATAAATTGGGAAGTTAATAATCCAAGTCAGTTAAAAGTTGTTTTAGCAACTCTTGAAAAGATAAAAAATGAATCGGGAATTTCGGTTTCTTTAGCAGATTTAATTGTGATTGGTGGTAATGTTGCCATTGAAAAAGCGGCTAAAAATGCAGGTCATTCTGTAATAGTACCTTTTAAACCTGGAAGGGGAGATGCTAGTTTAGCACAAACCGATGTGGCTTCATTTGCCGTATTGGAACCAAAAGCTGATGGTTTTAGAAATTATAAAAATTCAAAGGCGACAGCAATAACAGAAGAAATGTTGGTTGATAAAGCACAATTATTAACCCTAACGGCTCCAGAAATGACAGTTCTTGTGGGTGGTCTAAGAGTTTTAAAGGCCAATTATGATGGTTCTAATTACGGAGTCTTTACTAAAAATGAAGGTAGTTTAACCAATGATTTCTTCGTGAATCTTTTAGATTTAGGAACTATTTGGAAAGCAACAAACGATACGGGTGAAATATTTGTAGGATCTAATCGTATTTCTGGTGAACCAAAATGGACAGCCACTCGTGCCGATTTGATCTTTGGTTCTAATTCAGAATTGCGTGCCATTGCTGAAATATATGCTTCCAGTGATTCTAAAGAAAAATTCGTAAATGATTTTATCAAAGCTTGGACCAAAGTCATGAACTTAGATCGTTTCGATTTGTAGTAAAATCTATCCCTAATAAATGAAAAAGGTGGTCTGTATTGACTGCCTTTTTTAATGCTTAAAGATTAGTAAAAGTTGAATAAAACACTATTTATGTATCAAGTTTTATATATTTGTTGGCTTTAACAATCAAAAACCAAACAAATTATATGTCATTTTTAAGTTTATTTAGAAAAAAACCTTTAGGTACAATATTACAGCAAGGCGGTGATGGAGAGCATTCAGGGCTTAACAAAGTGTTGAACGTTAAAGATTTAACTTTCTTTGGAATAGCTGCAATTATTGGAGGTGGAACTTTTTCAGCTATTGGAAATGCTTGTTTTTCAGGTGGTCCAGGGGTTATTTTACTATACGTAATGTGTGCCATTGCTTGTGGTTTTACGGCCATGTGTTATGCCGAATTTGCCTCGCGTGTACCTGTTTCAGGAAGTGCCTATACATATGCCTATGTTTCTTTCGGAGAGATTTTTGCCTGGATTATTGGTTGGGCCTTGCTGATGGAATATTCCATTGGTAATATTTATATTGCTTTTTCATGGAGTGGTTATTTTACTAATTTGTTGGAAACGTTTGGCATTCATTTACCGGAATGGTTAACGATTAATTATAAATCGGCACACGCTGCTTTTATAGATAACAAAGTAGGAGAAGGATTAACCGCTTGGCAAAATGCTCCAGTTGTTGGTGGACTTAAAATTATTTTTGATGCACCAGCTGTTTTAATCAATGTATTAATTACATACCTAATTTACAAAGGAACTAAAGAATCTAAGAATATTAGTAATGTAATGGTATACATTAAGTTAGCAATTATATTGTTAGTAATCATTGTAGGTGCTTTTTATATTGATATTGATAATTGGACACCTTTTATGCCGAATGGTTTTGGTGGTGTGATGGCAGGTGTTTCGGCGGTGTTTTTTGCCTATATTGGTTTTGATGCCGTTTCAACTTTGGCAGAAGAAAGCGAAAATCCACAACGTGATTTGCCTCGCGGGATGATTTATTCGCTAATTATTTGTACTGTTGTTTATATCATATTGGCAATGGTTTTAACTGGAATGGTGAAATATGACTTATTGGGAGTAAGTGATCCTTTGGCTGAAATTTTTGCGATAAAAGGAATTAAATGGATGTTGTTTATTGTTTCTATTGCCGCTGTGGTGGCGATGACCAGTGTAATGTTGGTTTTCCAAATGGGACAACCTCGTATTTGGATGACTATGAGTCGTGACGGATTAATGCCAAAGAAATTTGCTGAAATTCATCCGAAATATAAAACACCTGGTTTTGCTAGTATTGTAACCGGTTTGGTTGTTGGAATTCCTATTTTCTTTACCGATGAAAACTTTGTATTAGATTTTACGTCTATTGGAACTTTATTTGCTTTTGTTTTGGTATGTGGTGGTGTTTTAATGCTTTCTCCTCAAAGCGAAGCCGAATTAGCCGAAAGAGCTACCAAAGGGAAATTTAGAATTCCCTATGTAAATTCTAAATATATATTTCCGTTGATTGTACTTGTTACTGGCGTGGTAGTAAATTACTATGTACCTGATTTTTTCAGTGCTACTTTCGATTTTTCAACAGATAAATTAGCCGCTAATTTACCAATGTTGGCTTTCTTTATCTTAACAATTGTAATGTCGTTTCTTGCCTTTACTAAAAACTTATCCTTAATTCCATTATTAGGATTAATTTCCTGCTGTTATTTGTTAACCGGAATGGCAGTAACAAACTGGAAATGGTTCGGAATATGGTTATTAGTAGGTTTGGTAGTTTATTTTACTTATGGATTTAGAAATAGTAAATTGATTAAAAAGTAATCAAACACTTAGATAAAAGAAAAAGCTCACCGTTTTTGGTGGGCTTTTTTTATGCATTCAAATGTAAAAACAAAAGGTTCTGATTAAATTAAGGTATTTAATCAAGTGCAGCAATTTGATGTAACTTCTCCATATTAATGGGTTTGCTTAAAAAATCTTTAACGCATTTATACATTTTAGCCTTTAATTTATCTTCTAACGCAATAGAAGAACTGGCAATATAAACCGTACTTTCTTTTTCAGTTTGATTTACCAATTTGCAAAATTCATCCAAAAATTCCCAACCATCCATTTCAGGCATTTCAATATCCAGCAGAAGAATGTCGGGCAAATCGAATGTCGATTTAAAATAAGTAATGGCTTCGTTTCCGTTTTTAAATTCTTTCGACTCACTAAAAAGATTGGTTTTACCAATTAGTTTTTTGGTGACTAATTTGTAAATCGGATCATCATCAACGATGTAAATTTTCTTTAGCGGCATTATTGAAAAATATTTTAAAAGTTGTCCCTTCGTTTAGTGTACTGATCACTTCAATTTTCCCTTTCATGGTGTCAACTTGATTTTTGGTAATAAAGAGTCCAATACCTCGAGATTCGATATTATTGGTAAACGTTTTATACAAACCAAATAATTTTTTCCCGTTTTTTTTCAAATCAATTCCAATACCATTATCAGAAATTTCTAGCACAATATAATTGTTTTCAGCATAAGAACGCAATTTGATTAGTGGTTTTTTGTCAGGATGGCGGTATCGAATAGAATTGGAAAGAAAATTCAACAAAACACTTTCCAAATAAGCAGGATTAAAATATATAGCGGTTTCATCGGAAATACTATTAATTATTTCGACATCATTTTTCAGAATTTGATTACGAAGCACCTCAATTGTCTTTGTAATGTATTTGTTTAGATTAAGTTTTTCTACCACTGGATTGATGTTTGTTTGAATGGAAACCACTTCATTCAAATTGTTCATGGTTTGACTTAATGTTTCGGAAACCGATTTTAATAAAGCGAGCATTTCCTTTCTTTCTTCTTCCTCTTCACTAATTTCAATTAAATTGATTAACGATTCTATATTACTAGTGTGAGAGCGCAAATTATGAGAAACGATATGGGAAAAATTCAACAGTCTTTTGTTTTGTTCGGTGACTAATTTTAAAGAGTTGTTGAGATCAATTTCAATTTCTTTGGATTTGGTAATGTCAATTAAAATTCCTCTAAATTTAATTACATTTTCACTTTCATGGTAAATACTAACGATATCACGAACCCAAACGGTATTGCCATTTTTAGCGATGACACGATATTCATGGTCAAAATGTTTTTGTTCACGAGCGAATTTTGAGCTGTACTCAATGACCCATTCTCTATCATCTGGGTGAATTATTTTTCTCCAAAAATAATCGTCAGCGATCCATTCTTCAGGGGTGTAACCTAAAATAGTTTCCGCTTTTTTGCTAATGTATGTAATCCCTGGTGCCTCTGAATTTCCTTCCCAAACTACTCCATCAATACTGTCTATTATATCCTTAATTTTTTGGGTTTGAATATCCACTAATTTTTGCAGCTCGGCGGGTCTTTTTAATAGCGTATAGGTGAAAAGCCCACAAAGCGAACTCAAAAAAAAGGCCAGTAGGATTAATAGTAAATAGTCGGATTCGAAGTGTTTGTTTTTGGCAATAATGTATAACTTCCAATCGCCTTCCGGAATATCAACTACTTTGAATGTTTTTTTAGAAAAATCACCGGTATCTTCTAAAAAGAACTCTGTTTTATTGCTTACTGGGTTGACTTTTGATAATTGAAAATAATATTTATCACTTTTGTAACTGCTGATTCCTGTTGATTTTATAAAGGTATTGAATTTGGTTATCACGGCCGAAAAACCCCAAAATTCTCCTTTTTTAAATATTGGTAATCTTCCCACAACCCCTAATCCGCCTTGTCTGAGTTCCATGGGGCCAGAAAAGTACATCGATTTGGTTTCAATTGCTTTTAAAGCGGCTTTTCTATGCAATGGACTGTGTAAAATATCAAAATCACGTGCCGATTCATTTCCTTTTAATGGATACGTCAGTTTGATTACTCCATCAGGAACCAACTGTACCGCATTGATATTATCGTAACTCGCGATTAGTTTCTCGGCTACATTTTCAAAATTCTTGGGTTCACCTTGGTCATCAATTGATAAAGCCAACGTAATAAGCGCGGCATAATTGTTTTTAAGGTTTTGCTCGATATTTTTTTTAACAACTCCTAAGATATTTGTCATTTCTGAATGTTCAATCTCTTTGGTTGCTTTGACTTTAAAATAAATGGAAAGGTTTAGCACAAACAGGAAGGAAGTAAACACGAGAAAACCCGATGTTTTTGGTCGTGACAAAAACCAATTGATAAAAAGGGTTATTTTTTTTTCCAAATTCACGTAAAGACATTTTAGTTCACAAAGATAGCTAAAAATCAGAATACTAGGGAGTTTGTTCGAGAGGAGAAATAAAAAAGCCCACCTTTTAGGGGGGCTTTTTGTGACCTCGACTGGATTCAAACCAGTAACCTTCTGAGCCGTAATCAGATGCGCTATTCAGTTGCGCCACGAGGCCATTTTGCAATAATTTGAAGTTTGACTTCCTGATTGCGGGTGCAAATATAACGATATTTACGTGATATGCAAATAAGAAAATGTAAAAAAATAAAAATATTTTTTAGTTCCCTAAAGCTCTTGTAGTTACATAGTAGCGGTATCCGATTATTGCCATTTGCCATTTTTTTGCTTTGGCTAAATCCAATCGTTGTTTGGAGAAACTTGGTAAAATAATTTTGTTGATTTGTGCTAAAACTTTGTACATCAGTATTTTTTTGTGCAAATATAAAAAAAAGACTAGCATTATTAATGATAGTCTCTTGATTTTGAATTGGATGATTTTATTATTTATCTTCTCTGTATTTTCTTTCTTTAAAGGCTTCTTTTCTAGCTGCTTCGGCTTCTTTTAGAGCTTCTTCACGTGCTCTCATTGCTTCTTTTCTAGCTTGATTTGCATCTCTTCTTGCATATGCAGCTTCTTGTTGCGCTTCCCGTTGTGCGTCTCTTGCGGCTTCCCTTTTTTCTATTTCGATTTCTCGGCGATTTTGAAATTGTTCCTGAAACCGATCTTGGTATTTTTCCATTTCTTCTTCGAATTTAGCCATATCCTTTTCGAATTGTATCATTTTTGGATCGTTTTCATTTCTATCTTTTTCGAAAACTTCCATTTTGGTTTCAAATTCTTTTTCAACCAGTTTCATTTTTTTCTCAAAAACAGCCATTTCTTTTTCGAAAACTTTCATTAGTTTCTCATCGTTTACATTTAGAGGAAGTCTTGGAGCATCAGGAAATCTTGGTAGCGATTCCATGATGTTGTTGTAAGGATACACGGGTGGTACAGGTGGTTCAGGAATTTCTAGGTCGGCTAAAGGAGCAATTCCAGAAATTTCGTCTTCATCTGAAAAAGAAAAGCTAAATTCTTCTTCATTTTGAGTTCCGTCTTTTTCATTGATAACTACAGTTTTAGATTTGCTTGATTTTCCAAATCCAACGAAATCATTGGTTTTTCTTAAGCATATCGGTTTAATTGGATCATCGCTCATGATATAGTTGATTCCGTTTTTTCCATGTTTGTCATTAAATTCGACTTTAATGGAGGTAATTTCACCTTTACTATTTCTTTTTAGTTTTGAATACGAGACTGTAACACCTTCTTTTTTCATTGCTTCTATGTCTCTTTTTAATTCTTCATCAGAGCTATCTTTCGTCCAAATCATTTCAGTGACATTTTGTGAAGTGGAAGAATGGGAAGGGTGCTCAGAAAATTTTGTTTTCTTTTCTTGTGCAATGAGTTTCACTTGAAAGAAAATTACAAAGGCGACTAACACTGGAAGAATTAAGGCATACTTCCAAGAATTTAACTTTTTTGATTGATTTTTGTTTAACATAACAATTCGTTTTTTGATTAATGATTGATAAAAATGATTCGTAATGGATAAGCAGTTTTGATGAGTCACTACTTTTAAAAGTGCTTTTTGATACACTTTTTTGTCTTCAATATGTTGAACAGCCTTTTGATCGGCAATATATTCTAAGTTTTGCGTGATGGCTTTTTTATAGAGCCACATAAAAGGGTTGAACCAAAACACGATGCAGAAAAATTTGGCCAGCATCATATCTACTGAATGTTTTTCTTGACTGTGAATTTTTTCATGTAATAAAATGCTATTCAATTCGTCTTCTGTGTAATAACTGGAGTTATAAACGATATAGTTGAAAAACGAAAATGGAGCAATGTCTTCTTTTAGATCAACCAACGAAAATTGATCATTCTTAACGATTTCTTTTTTGTGTAATAACTTGTATAAAGAGGCTAAGTGAGTTAGTATTTTGATAAATAAAATCGCTACCATTACAGTATAACCAACGGCCATTACTTGTACCCAATCGATAGTTGCAACATCTTGAATTGGAGCATGATTAATTACTTCATTCCCTGAAAAAACCGGTAATTCCTGAAATGTTGCTTTTGGTTTTTCTACCCAAATCACTTTTTTGATAAAAAAAAGAGGCATCATAACCGACGTAAGTAATCCTGCCAATAAAAACCATCTGTTTGTAGTAAAGAAAGTTTCTTTTCGTAATAAAAAATGATAGGCTAAAAAGTACACTGACAACAGTGTGCTGGCTTTAAGGAAATAAAGTAAGATAGCTTCCATACTATTGTTTTTTTTCTATGATCTCTAAGATTTCTCGTAATTCCTCTGCAGAAATTTTATCTTCTTCAGCAAAAAAGGAAACCAAATTCTTGTATGAACTGTTGAAGTAATTTTCAATTGCTGTATTCATAAATTTCTTGCGGTATTCTTCCATCTTAACTACTGGAAAATACTGATGGGTATTTCCAAAAGCATTGTGTGACACAAAACCTTTCTCTTCTAAATTTCTAATAATTGTCGACAAGGTATTGTAGTGGGGCTGGTCTTCGGTTATTTCGGCCATTACTTCTTTTACGAACGCTTTTTTGAGCTTCCATAAAATGTGCATGATTTCTTCTTCTTTGTTGGTTAATTTTTGCATTGTTGTATAATTTGATATGTCAAACATACAACTACTTTTTTAGTTACACAACTATTTTTATAGTTATTTAACTAAATTTTAAGTTATTGTTGAATTTAAAAAGGGGGTAAGGTGTTGTTTTTTAGATTTTTAGTTTTCTTTTTGTACTAGTTTATAGACCCAGTATCCTAGTAAAGTGGCAATGATTCCTAGTAAACCCATTACAAGCCAATTGGTTTGGTAATTAAAAATGGAAACAATTTCCATTCCTATTTTAGCACTGGAGATGTGTGCCAAACTATAACTCATCGTAAAAATGGCCATATAACGTCCTTCGTGCCCTTTGGGTGCACGGCTCATGGCAAAAGAATTGGAAAAGGGAAAAGCGAACATCTCACCAAAGGTCATGAATAACATCATAATAATTAAAATACCCGACCAAGTATTTATAAGCAATAAAAACATGCTAATTGCCATGGCAACAGCACCTAGGGTAACTATTTTGACTTTGTTGTAGTTTTTTCGTTCTACTATGCTTACCAAAGGCATTTCCAAAAAGAAAATTAGCAATCCATTCATCATCATTAATAACCCGGTTTGAAATTCGGTTAAGTTAAATTGTTCTTTATGATACAAGGGAAGTGTGGTAAATAGCTGAAAAAACAATATTCCTGTAATAGTACAAGAGCCCAAGAACACCCAAAAAGGTTTGTCCTTAAAAACAGAATGTGTTAGTATTTCTCCGGGATGTTCTTTATCTGTAAATTTTGATTTTTTCTTCTCTTTCACAAAAAGCCAAAAGATGATAATGGCTAAAATACAAGTAGTTCCATCTACCCAAAACAAACCTTTGTAGCCTATGTTCATAATGATAAGTCCGCCCATTGCTGGTCCGGCGGCAAATCCGAGGTTAATGGCCAACCGTACTAAAGTTAAAGCTCTTGTTCGGTTTTCTTTTTTAGCATACGCGCCTAAAGACACAAACATGGCGGGGCGAAACATATCGGCGATAAGCATAATGACGAGCATTCCGATACATAAACCAATAAAACTAGTGATGTATTGCAGTACAAAAAAAGCAATTCCACTGGTAAAAAGACTAAAAATCATGATTTTATAAAACCCGATTTTATCCGAAAGTTTTCCGCCCAACCAAGAGCCGCCCATAGAACCTAATCCGAAAAAGAACATAACCCATCCTACTTGGGAATAGGAAAAATGTAAATCTTCTTTTAAATATTTAGAGAGAAAGGGTAAAACCATCGTGCCTGCTCGATTGATAAAGGTCATCAAAGTTAAGATCCAAATTTCTTTAGAGAATCCTTTGAAGTTATTAAAATAGCGGGTAATGGCTTTCTTTAGCATCAAAATGAGTGAAAACCCAAAGTTACTAAATTACCTTTTCTAGTATATCGTATTTTGAGTTAAATTTGTAAAAAAAATAAGATGAAAAAGTACCTAGTTGGCCTTCTTTTCTTAATGAGTTTTGTTGTTGTCGCTCAAGAAAAAACGATTTTAACTTCAAAAGAATATCAAGACCATTTAAATAAAGAATATGCAGATAGTATATCGAGTCCGTTGACCAAAGAAGACTTAGCGCAATTTAAAGGATTGGATTTTTTTTCGATTACTGATAAATTCATAGTAGAGGCTACCTTTGTTAGGATTAAAGAAAGGAAGTATTTTGAAATGAAAACCACGACTGCAAGAAAGCCGAAATACAAAGTTTATGGGAAGTTGCAGTTTCAAATTGAGGGAAAATCATTCGAATTGTTCGTATATCAAAGCCAGGATTTAAAGAAGAAAAAAGGATATGAAGATTATTTGTTTTTACCCTTTACGGATTACACGAATGGAGTGGAAAGTTATGGTGCTGGTCGTTATTTAGATTTTAGAATTCCCAAAACAGACAAAGTAGTTATCGATTTTAATCAAGCATATAATCCGTATTGTGCCTACAACAAAAAATACTCTTGTCCGATTGTTCCTGAAGAAAACGATTTGAAAATTGAAATTCGAGCAGGTGTAAAGAAATTTCACGACTAATGAAATATAACATCCATACTCATAAAAGTTCTGGCGCCGAAAATGTTTTGGAAATCGTTAATCAGTACCCAAATGAATTTGATGCTAGTGTAAAATATTTCTCCATTGGGATTCATCCTTGGCATATTAATGTGGAAAGTGAAGAAAAAGAGTTAGCAATTGTAGCAGAAAAATTGCAATTACCGAATTGTTTGGCTTTGGGTGAATGTGGTTTAGACAAACGAATAGAAACGCCTTTAGAAGTTCAAACGCAAATTTTTGAAAAACAATTATTACTTGCGAAAAAATATAAAAAACCTGTAATTTTGCACTGTGTTTCGGCTTATCAAGAAGTTATTGCAATCAAAAAAAAATTACATATAGAAGAACCAATGATTATTCACGGATTTTCCAAGAATAGTCAAGTAGCTCAATCTTTGTTGGATAACGGATTTTATTTGTCGTTCGGAAAGTATTTACTTCGAAATCCAGAATTAGCTACGGTTTTTCAAAAGATACCGCTTGATAAATTCTTTTTAGAAACCGATACTATTGATGAAACTATATTGGATGTTTATCAAAAAGCATCAGAAATAAAGAAGATAAATTTAGAAACAATAGTGGAATCAAATTTTAAAAAAATATTTAAATCATATGATTTTTAAGATTGTCTAACAGTCTAATTATCTAAATAATCTAATAGTCTAAAGAAAATGGCAGTTTGGCAAGAAAGAGCAGCATTATTATTCAAACCAGAAGGATTGGAAAAGCTTAAAAATTCGAATGTATTAATCGTAGGAATGGGTGGGGTAGGTTCTTTTGCTGCCGAATTTGTAGCTCGTGCTGGAGTTGGAAAAATGACGATAGTTGATGGGGATGTGGTTGATATTACCAACATTAACAGACAATTACCCGCTTTACATACTACTGTAGGCATGTCGAAAGTGCAATTAATGGGTGCGCGTTTAAAAGATATTAATCCCGAATTGGATCTATCGATTGTTGAAGAGTTTTTATCGCCTGAAAGAGCTACCGAAATTGTGACGACCGACTACGATTATGTGATGGATTGTATTGATAGTGTGACTCCAAAATTGAATTTGATCATTGCGGCCAAACGCAAAAAAGTAAAAATTATCAGTAACATGGGAGCTGGTGGTAAATTTGAAGCCAGTAAAGTTTGTGTAAAAGATATCAGCAAAACCGATTATTGTCCGTTAGCTAAAAATGTCAGAAAGCGTCTTAAATTAGAAGGTATTTCAAGTGGTGTAAAAGTAGTGTACTCGCATGAACGCCCTGATTATAGTAGCGTTAAACGAACGGACGGATCAAATTTTAAAAAATCATTTTACGGAACCAACAGTTGGATGCCTGCTTTGTTTGGATTGCATGCAGCCGAGAAAGTTATTACCGATTTATTGAAAAAATAACATTAAGGTTGCTTTTTTTCTTTTCCTAAAACATCTTTAATGATGGCTTTTGTAATAGAATCGGCATTGATTGGTTTAGTTACAACTGGCTTTTTAATGATGGTTTTTAAACGAACAGGTAAGTAAATTTCGGTAACCCATTTAGAAGCAGAAGACTCGGTAAGGGCATTTTTAGTGATGACTTCAATTTCTTTGTATTTATCACTAATTTCCAATCCATTCTTCACCATAAATTCCTGTAATTGTTTGTGAACTTCCATTTTGTGACGATAATTTCCTGTTAATGTCGCTTTAATGGTACTTGACGGATTTATTTGTCCAGTAATGATATCACTGTCTTGTGTGGTGTATATTTTAGTTTTTACAGGAATAGCAATAGAATATACGAACTTGTTTTTTAAACTATCTTTTGAATGATAAATGATAAATGGACTTCCATTTGAGGCAGTTCCAGTACTCGATAATATTTGCTGTAAACTAGGAAGATTGGCCTTAATTTTGCTCGGAATTTCTTCCATCTTTGATGCAATAGGTCTTTGAATGTAAAAAACAGTATCTCTTTTAACAAAACCATTTATTTTAATCGAAAAAGTATTAATCTCTCTAGTAAGCGTATTGTTTATCGCATTTAAAGCTTCGTCAAAACGGGATTCAAAATCATTTTTAGTACCTCGGCCAATAACAGCTAGAAGTTTGTCTTTAAAGGATTGTTTTCCTTTGGTTGACCAAATGGCCACTGTTTTTTTTGCTAATGTGTCGCGTAATTCTAATTTTAATTCATTTTCAACCTCGTTTAAAAGTACTGTAAAGGTCATGCTTTCAGGTTCAATGTTTTCTTGACTTAGAATTTTAAAGGAATCGTTTTTCCACGGATTTATAGAATCCCAATTCGATTTGTCGGAAACATATTTATATACTAAATCCTTCGAAACATCAATAATTTTACTTTTCTGAATGAAATAACTTCCATCTTTAGTAGCTATAAAAACCGAAACGGTTCCGCAAATGAGAAGGAGTAGCAGTATGATATATTTAGCAATCTTCATGGTTTTGTAGAATGAGGTTGCGTAAAGTTAAAAAAAAATGTTAAAAAGTGTCTTTTTTTTATTAATCTTTAAGTAAAGTTTTTACTACAAATAAGCAGCCGATGAAAAGCAAAAATGCAACCAGTATCCAAATGCTGCCTTTATAATATTGTTTGTGAAGTTTTAAATCTTTTCTGTAGGAAAAAATCATAACGATTATAAAAGTGATTGCAAAGAAAACAGCAAATTGTATTTGACCAAGACTGAACATATTTTTTTTGTGTAAAAATAGGAAATTGTTTGATTGATATTGTATTTTGCAATCCAAATAAATGAAGTAAAAGATGCAAAAACAAATAGAGGCTGTTCATGCCTTTCACAGTGCTTTCGGATTAGGGATAAACTACAGCCCAACCGGTGATTTAGGTGAAAACAAAAATTTACTCCGCTTTAACTTGATGAAAGAAGAAAATGAAGAGTATTTGGAAGCTGTTCAAAACAATGATATCGTCGAAATTGCCGATGCGCTAGGAGATATGTTGTATATTTTATGTGGCACCATATTAGAACATGGTTTGCAACACAAAATTGAAGCCGTTTTCGATGAAATTCAACGTAGTAATATGAGTAAATTAGGAGAAGATGGAAATCCTATTTATCGTGAAGATGGAAAAGTATTAAAAGGTCCGAATTATTTTAAGCCTAATTTTGATGTTATTTTGAGTGATAAATAATAAGGAATAAGAGAAAAGTATAGTATGAAAAAAAGAAAAGCAGAAACCAGTTTTATACTTGTTTCTGCTTTTTGCTTTTGACTTTTAACTTCTACCTAAACTTTTACTGTCCAGCCAAAAGTATCTTCAGCTAGTTTGTATTGAATATTAGTTAGTTTTTCTTTTAAATTTAAAGCAAAGGAGTTTTCTATTTTTGGTAGTTCATAATAAACGTCTTTGTATTGGAAGCCCACGATCGGATTTACTACCGCTGCTGTTCCTGCTCCAAAAATTTCTTTTAGACTGCCGTCTTTGGCCGCATCTACTAATTCAGATACCAATACAGAACGTATTTCAACCTTTATGCCTTCACGTTTCGCCAAATCGATTAAACTTTTACGGGTAATTCCGTCAAGAATTCGCTCACTCGTCGGGGCAGTATATAAAGTGTCATTAATTCTAAAAAACACATTCATAGTTCCTGCTTCTTCCAATTTAGTATGAGTTGCATCGTCAGTCCAAATTACTTGTTGAAAACCAGCATCATGGGCTAATTGTGTTGGGTAAAACTGTCCTGAATAGTTTCCGGCAGCTTTAGCAGCACCAATTCCTCCATTAGCCGCACGAGAATAATGCTCCGCTACTAAAACTTTAACTTCACCCGAATAATAAGCTTTTGCAGGCGATAAAATGATCATAAAACGGTATTGGGTAGAAGGTTGTGCAATAACACCACTTCCAATGGCAATCATAAACGGTCTAATATATAAGGTATTGCCTTTCCCTTTTTTAATCCAGTTTTTTTCTAATTGAAGAATTTGTTTTAATCCGTCTAAAAAAACATGCTCCGGAACTTCCGGCATGCACATACGTACCGCCGATTTATTAAAACGTTCATAATTTTCTTCTGGTCTGAATAACCAAATCGAATCGTCTTCAATTTTGTACGCTTTCATGCCTTCAAAAATGGCTTGCCCATAATGAAATACTTTGGCTGAAGGATCTAATAAAAAAGGTTCGTATGGTTTAATGATTGGTTTTTCCCAAGCTCCATTTCTGAAGTCACATACTAACATGTGATCGGTAAAAACACTTCCGAAAGATAGTGTTTCAAAATCTACTTGGTCAATTTTTGAAGTAGCTACTTTGATAATTTCAATTTCGCTAGTTGTGTCTAAGCTCATTACCTAAATTATTTTTTGCTAATTTAATAAAAAACAGACTTTGAAGTTAAATATTGACGATTAATTGAATAGTTTGTGGCGATTTTTTCTAATACAGTAATGAAAATATTGGAATGCTGATGTATTTCAATATAATTATGATTTCTGTTGTAATAAATTTAGAAACTGTAGTATTTCTTACTATTTTTGTGAAATACAAACCCTAGTAAAACATCATGAAAAAAATTAGTTTTTTAATTCTAGTACTTTTAACCATTACATCTGGAATTCATGCACAAAACAATACTAAATCGGCAAAAAAATCATCTCTTATTCAGTTAAGCGATTATGCTCTTTTTGGAGAAAAGTTTGTAGTTAATAATTTGCAAACTCCTAAGAAAATGCTTTCTAAATATAAAAATTTGAAGAAAGGGGATACCATTTCAGTACAATTTATCGCTAACATAAAAGAGGTCTGCAAGAAAAAAGGATGCTGGATGAATCTTGAACTGGCTAATAATGAAAATTCATTCGTAAAATTTAAAGATTATAGCTTTTTTGTCCCGTTGAATGCAGATGGAAGTAGTGCTATTGTAAATGGTAAAGCCTTTGTAGATATTGTTTCAGTTGAGGAGTTAAAGCATTATGCAAAAGATGGAAAAAAATCCCAAAAAGAAATCGATGCCATAAAAAAACCAAAGGTAACGTATGCTTTTCTTGCTGATGGTGTACTAATTAAAAAATCGTAATGAAAATAGTAGTTGCAGTAATCGTTACTTTTCTTGTGATTTCATGTTCCGATAAAAAACAAAATGATCCACTTCCGAAAGAAGAGAAAAAGTTTGAAATGTATCAAATGTCTGAAATGGCCATGCTTATGGAACAAATGTATGCCGATAATGAGCGTTTAAAACAACGTATTATTACCGGGGACACCATTGGTAAATTTCCACAACATTTCTTGAAAATTCATAAAGCGGTCATGACTGATAAGCAGGAAAATGATGATTTTTTTAAATCACATGCAAAGGCTTATATTGCTTCTCAAGAACTAATTTATAGTGATCCCAACAATGCAAAAGAACATTTTAACGCCAGTATTGATGCTTGTGTAACTTGCCATGAAGTAAAATGCGGTGGCCCCATTGTAAGGATTAAAAAGCTATACATAAAATAATTTGGAACGTAAAATCATTACAACACTCGATGGGTCTACCACGATACTTTTAGTAGATTGGGAGGAATGTTATCATTCTAAAAACGGAGCGATTCAAGAAGCGTATCACGTATTTATTAAAAACGGACTTAACTTAATTAAAGATAAGTCCGTTGCTATTTTAGAAGTAGGTTTCGGAACGGGTTTAAACGCTTTAGTGACTCTTTTGGAAGCTTCAAAAAATAATTTAAATATTCATTATACTGGTGTTGAAGCTTATCCTGTTTCCTTGGAAGAAGCCTTAGCTATGAATTATGCAACACAGTTAAACATTGATAACGCCGATTTTATAGCCTTACATGAATGCGAATGGGAGCAATCCAATGTGATTTCCCCTTCATTTGAATTAACAAAAAGACAGCAATTTTTTAATCAAATAAACGATGTCAATCAGTTTGATTTAATTTACTTTGACGCCTTCGGATATCAGTGCCAACCCGAATTATGGAGCACTGAAATTTTTCAAAAGATGTTTACAGCTTTAAAAGAAGAAGGAGTATTGGTTACATATGCCGCTAGGGGGGCAGTTAAGCGTTCTATGAAGGAAGTTGGCTTCACCGTAGTCAAAGTTGAAGGACCTCCAGGGAAAAGAGAAATGATGATTGCCTTTAAAAAAATAAATAATTTAAGAGAACTATAACATTAGAGTAAAAATATTTTATTAAATTTGAGTATTACCACTAAACAATTATTATATGTCAAAGTCAATGATTGATTATACTAAATCGATTTTAGAGCGAGTTAGTTTTGACCCAGTTCTGTTTTGTAAGGAATTAGAAAAAGCAGTCAAAGCGCTTTTGCCTTATGAACTTGAGGAACTTACAAAATGGTTTTTAAACTTTACAGAAGAAAAACCAGAACTAAGGAAATGTGTAGTCTACTTAAATAACTAAAATCAAGGAGCTTAAAAGGCTCCTTTTTTTATGTTAAAACATTTCATTTTGTAGGCATAATTATAAAAAAATAACACAAAAATGCATTTCATCGATTTTATTTGTATTTAATCGATGATTTTAAGTACTTTTATAATGAGTTCTTAATCAAGTGTTTCATTGTTTAAACAGAATTGTTATGCCTAGAATGATTTATGATTACACCAAAAACGTACTTGAAAAAGTTAGCTTTGACGTAAAACTTTTTACGAAAGAGTTGCGAAAAGCTGTTAGAAATTTATTTCCTTATGAACTAGAGCATCTAAAAAAATGGCTGCTGTATTTCACAAGTGAAAGACCAGAATTGAGACAATATATTAATATTGTGGATGCCTAACCCAAATCGGATGAACTTAACTGGAGCTTTTTAGCTCCTTTTTTATTTTTTAGGGAGTGGACTAATAATTTCTATGTTTTGGAAAGCAATCGCACCGCGTAAAACTCCTGAAATCGTAGTTCGTAACGCTTCAATAATGTGAATTTTTAATTCATTTTTTGGAAAAATTAAACTGACTTCTCGCGAAGGTTTCGGATCGGCAAAATGTTTTAGCTTTGTTTTTTCTTTTTCACCCAATTCTAAGGTATGCAGATAAGGGAGTAAAGTAATACCTAATCCTTCATTGGCAAGTCGTATTAAAGTTTCAAAACTGCCACTTTCAATTCTAAATTTAGTATCATCCCGTTGCGAATTATTTTTGCATAAATTTAAGATTCCATCTCTAAAACAATGGCCATCTTGTAGTAATAAAATTTCATCGACATTCAAATCCTCAATGGTAAGTTCGTTTTGAACAAATTTGGGGTGACTTTCTGGAACATACACCATAAAAGGCTCGTAATACAATACAATTTCTTTTATTTTTTCCTCTTCCAATGGAGTTGCTGCAATAGCCGCATCCAAATGCCCATTTTTAAGTTTCGTGACAATTTCAGAAGTATTTAATTCTTCAATAATTAGCTTTACTTTAGGATATCTTTTTATAAAAGTATTCAAGAACATTGGAAGTAAAGTAGGCATCACGGTAGGGATTATGCCCAATCGAAATTCTCCACCAACATACCCTTTTTGCAAATCGACAATATCTTGCATTCTGTCGGCT
>JAGORP010000089.1 GCA_018062725.1 Flavobacterium sp. | reverse complement strand
GCGTTGGGCGGTAGTATTAGTGCTAAAAGTTTGTTGAATCATGGAAGTACATTTACAGTAGAGCTCTATAAATCTAAAGACAAATGAGTGAATCTAAGAGAATTTGTTTAATCGATGACGATAAAAGTTTTCAATTCTTGACACAACGGATTATAAACGATACGGAACTTGTTCATGAAATTGAAGTGTTTTCTAATGGACAAGAGGCACTCCATTATTTAGAATCAATTCGTTCCGATAAAAACAAACTCCCTGATATCATACTACTGGATCTCTTTATGCCCGTTTTAGATGGTTGGGGATTTTTAAACAAATTCATCGATCTTGAATCGAAATTAGCCAAAGTAATTCCAATTTATATTGTATCTTCTTCGATAGATCCAATCGATATTCAAAAATCAAAATCAATAATCCCTGTCATTGATTTTATTATAAAACCCATGACTAAAGAGATTTTTACTCAAATCGTTCTGTCTCAAAACTCCAATAAACTACATTAAAACAAGAATACACATACTTTACACATTTCTATAGCGTTATACTTAAAAAGATCTCGAAATGAAATTTAAATTTGTACTGTTAACTTTTGTTTTTCTAATTATTTCTTGCAGAAGTAAAAAAGCAACTCCTACCATGATTGTAGTCGAATCAAGTAAGGTGGAACCTGTAAAAAAGAACCGAGCCTTTGATTTAGGAACACGACTATTGGAGTCCTGCAATACTTCCCGATTCAAAGCATTTTCAAAAGAAGAAGCCACTGAAAGAGTTATCCAAAACGGAACACCTGATAAAATATCGGCAACCTGTCATAAAATAAATTTTAGAAATGGAAAATTTTTAGGTTTAAAATTAATCGATATTACATACGATCAATCTATGGACAGTTACCGTTTTCGGTATGCAATTGATTATGAAAAAAAAATGTTCCAAAGAGAATTGTATGTCACCGTAAATGCAGATAATAAGGTGTCGGCTATTTCTACAAAAGAAATCCCAAGAAAACCCATGTAACTATAAATAGTATTTATTATAAAAAGATTATTCTTTATTTTTGGTTTTTATATTTGCGTTATAAATCCAAAAAAATGAAAATCGTAATATCTCCGGCCAAATCTTTAGATTTTGAAAAAACGCTTCCTACTGAAAGGTTTACAAAACCCGTTTATTTAAAACAATCGAAAGAGATTATCAAAGTTTTGAAAACCTTACACCCGAAAGATTTATCTGAACTGATGGATATTTCTGATGCTTTGGGAGAATTAAACTGGCAACGAAATAAAAAGTTCAAAACCCCTTTTACTCCCGAAAATGCCCGACCAGCCATTTACGCTTTTAACGGAGATGTGTATCAAGGATTGGATGCCTACTCTATCTCGGAAGAAAAATTAGATGTTTTACAAAACAAACTCCGAATTCTGTCTGGACAATATGGCATCTTGAAACCCTTAGATTTAATGCAGCCGTACCGATTAGAAATGGGCACTTCATTGGCTATTGGCGAACATAAAAATTTATATGCTTTTTGGAAAGAAACGCTAACTGCTGCTTTAAACAAAGAATTGAAAAAGAATGAATTGTTTATCAATTTGGCGAGTAATGAGTATTTTTCGGTTATTGACACCAAAAAACTAAAAGTACCGGTAATCACTCCTGAATTTAAAGATTATAAAGATGGAAAACTCAAGATGATTTCCTTCTTTGCTAAAAAAGCACGGGGTTTGATGGTTCGCTATATTATCGATAATAATATTGAAACTTTGGATGGTTTGAAAGGATTTAACTATGAAGGTTATGCCTTTGACAGTAACTTATCTAAAGGAAACACGCTGGTTTTTACGAGATAGTCCGCGTGAGTGATGGCAGTGAAAATCCTGTCAGGGAGAGATTGCTTCGCAAGCTCGCAATGACAGATTGCAACGAACAGCACGACCGAGAGAGGAACGAAAGAGGTCACGCCCAAATAAAAAAAATCCCATCTAATTAGACGGGATTTTGTGTTTTAGTCATTCATCGAAATCAGAAACTCTTCGTTGTTTCTGGTTTTTTTGAATCTATCATTTATAAATTCCATGGCTTCTACTGGATTCATATCGGCCAAATATTTACGCATAATCCACATGCGTTGAATAGTTTTTTCATCTAATAATAAATCGTCACGACGCGTACTTGAAGACGTTAAATCAACCGATGGGAAAATACGTCGGTTCGCAATTTTACGATCCAATTGTAATTCCATGTTACCTGTTCCTTTGAATTCTTCGAAAATTACTTCGTCCATTTTTGAACCAGTTTCGGTTAAAGCCGTTGCAATAATACTTAATGAACCGCCATTTTCAACATTACGAGCGGCACCGAAGAAACGTTTTGGTTTTTGTAACGCATTGGCATCCACACCACCAGAAAGCACTTTACCAGAAGCTGGTTGTACCGTATTATAAGCACGTGCCAAACGAGTGATAGAATCTAACAAGATTACCACATCATGACCACATTCTACCAATCTTTTTGCTTTTTCAAGTACAATATTGGCAATTTTTACGTGTTCTTGTGGTTCTCTATCGAAAGTAGAAGCCACTACTTCCCCACGCACGCTGCGTTGCATATCGGTAACTTCTTCTGGGCGTTCATCGATTAACAAAACCAATAAATACACTTCAGGGTGATTGGCAGCTATGGCATTGGCGATGTCTTTCAATAACATGGTTTTACCTGTTTTAGGTTGCGCCACAATCATACCACGTTGTCCTTTCCCGATTGGAGAAAACAAATCGATAATACGAGTAGAAATAGAACTACCTCGTTCTGCCAATTTGAATTTTTCAGTTGGAAAAACAGGTGTCAAATGATCGAAAGAAACTCTATCACGTACCACTTGCGGGTCATGCCCATTAATTTTTAACACTTTAACCAAAGGGAAATATTTTTCGCCTTCTTTTGGAGGTCGCACTACTCCTTTTACGGTATCCCCAGTTTTTAATCCGAATAAACGAATTTGCGACGTTGACAAATAAATATCGTCAGGAGAGGCTAAATAATTATAATCTGAAGAACGTAAAAATCCATAACCATCTGGCATCATTTCTAAAACACCTTCGGTTTCGATAATTCCTTCAAACTCATAATCGGGTTCACGGAAATTATTGGTTTTCTTATGTTTATTGTTAGGATTATTATTGTTTCTAGGATTATTGTTTTGATTGGGTTGAGGGGTTTCAACTTGTTCAGCAACCACTTCTTCTTTGGCTTTCGTTGGGGTTTCTGCCACTATAACAGGAATGCTTTCTTCTGTTTTTGGAGCCGGAGCATTTTTTACGCCGTTTCTATCTTTATTGTTTTGCGGCGGATTATTTTTTTGAATTGGCTTTTTGTTTGGGTTACTTTTAGGAGGAACAGGTTTGTCTTGTTTCTTCTCACCTTCTACAAAAGCTATGGCTTGCTGCACGTTTTCAATTTTTGAAGGTGCTTGCTTTGGTTTTTCTTCTTGTGTAATTCTGGCTCTTTTGGTTTTCGGAGCTTCAGTATTATTTTTCGCTTCAGGAGCAATTTTTTCAGGATTTGCAGCTTGATAATCTAAAATTTGATAGACCAGCTCGTCTTTCTTTAAAGTTTTAAAACTTTTTATTTTAGCCACTTTGGCAATTTCTTGTAGCTCATTAAGCTTCATTTCTTTTAAAACAGAAATATCAAACATAAATAGATGTTAGATTAAATTAAATAGGAGTAATTAGGAGTAAAACGTATGTGAATCTTTTTTGAATCTTATGTTCCGAAGTATGAAGTGCTTACGGATTGTTATGGCAATATTACGAATTTTATTTTAGTAAACAATAGTTTTTTATAAAAAGAAAATATATTTTTGCTACACAATTTTAGTAATAATGATTCAAAGAATTCAAAGTGTATATTTAGGTTTAGCATTCGTTGTAATGGGAATGTTACCATTTGTATTTCATTTATGGATGGAAGGTGAAGTTAAAGTATTTTTTATGAGTACAATGCTTTACGCTATTTTATTTGGTTTGAGTACTTCTTTATCATTATTAAGTTTGCTTTCTTTCAAAAAAAGACAACAACAATTTGTGCTGAACAGATTGAATATGATATTGAACTTAATTTTACTAGGATTATTTGTGTATCGTACACTAAGCGTATCTGGAGAAGCTCCTGTAGTTTCGGAGAAGGGTATTGGGATGTTCTTACCTGCTTTAACTATCTTATTGTTAGTTTTCGCTAACAAAGCCATTAAGAAGGATGAAGATCTCGTAAAATCTGTGGATCGATTGAGATAAACCTATCATCTTAGTTTATTAGTGCGACGAAAAAATCCTGCCTTGTGCAGGATTTTTTTATTTTAATGACATTTTTTCATTTTTTCTAACTAAATTTAGTTAGATAAAAATCATTAAATCTGGGTATTTCACAATTAAATAATTACCAATACATTTGAAAAACCAATTTATCCCAATATGAACACAAAAATAAAAATTCACTTAGCTGACGACCACCAGGTGTTAATAGACGGAATGCTAGCCGTTCTCAAAACCCAACCTGACTATGAAGTAGTCGGTTTTTCTCTAAATGGTGAAAACCTTGTAGATCGAGTGGCACAAAATGATGCTCATATCTTAATTATGGATATTAATATGCCGGAGAAAGACGGTATTCAGGTGTTAAGAGAATTTAATGAAAAAGGATTTACTTGTAAAGTAATCATTCTTTCCAGTTATGATGATCCTAAATTAATCAAAGAAGTTATAAAATTAGGCGCCAGTGGGTATTTGACCAAGCAATGTGCGGGCGAAAATATTATGGATGCCATAAACTCTGTTGTATTGGGGCAACAATATTTTTCGGCTGCTATCAAGGATAAAATTTTTGATACTTTCACCGATAATAATCAAGAAAAAGTCAATAATGACGAACAAATTATTTCTAGTATAACCGATCGTGAATTAGAAATTTTAAACTACATCTGCGAAGAAAGAAGCGGTAAAGACATTGGGGAAATTTTAAAAATTAGTCCAAACACTGTCGAAACCCATCGTAAAAACTTAATGAAAAAGATTAATGTTAAAAGTACTGTCGGACTTGTTCTTTTCGCAACAAAACATAACTTAGTAAACTATTCCTAAACAAATATCACCCTTAAACAAACAAAACTATGGCAACTTATGACATGCTAGGTATGTATACCTTTGAAAAAAATTCAGCTGAAGATTTTAAAATCGATTTTGAAATTCCTGACAATTGTAATTATGTATTAGTTACTTCAGGCGGAAAATACACAATTGAAATTCGTCTAAATGCTGGTGAAAAATCACCTTCTAGCAATTTTAATATGCAAACAGAAACAGTAAGTTTAATTGATGATCAATTAATTACTGAGTTTGAGCAATACCCTATTAATGCACCAATGATAGGAAGACCTAAAGTTTCCATTTTAGAATAAATCTTGAGAAATTTAGTTTCATTAATTACATTTTTTATCTGTTTTGGTTTTCAATCTCAGGAAACCAAAACAGATTCTATTGACCTATATTCCGAGCAAAAAAATCCCTTAAAAGCATTAAACTATTCAAGAGTTACTTTAGTAAAACTATTAAAGGAAAAAAAATATGATGAATACGGAGATATTGCATTAAAAAGAGCACAATTATTTAGAGACTTGAATGATCCTGAAAATGCACTTATTACTCTTTATGATGCATTAAAAACGGCCGAGTCTAAAAATATTATTAAAACTCAAATTCTGATATATACGCTAATTGGAAATATTCATACAGATTCGTATGATTTTACCAAATCAAAAAAATCTTTATTTAAAGCAAAAAAAATAGCTTATAAATTAAACGTTCCTATTTATAAAAAAAAGGTCCACCAAGCGTTATTTAAACTACATATGACCACTGGATCAGATAGTGCCAAATATTATTTAGACAGAATAGCAGACTATACCAAAAATTCAACTGATTATACTGAAATTTCTGGGAATTATAGTAATTATTATGCTTATTACAGTGCCAAAAAAGATTATGCAAATGCCAAAAAAAGCATTTTGAATACTGTAAAATATGCGGAATTGAGTAAAAATAAAGCTTTACTAAATAATGCTTACACCAATCTTGGCGTTTATTATTTAACAGGAGAGAAAAACTACCCCGAAGCAATAAAAATTTTCAAAAAAATTATTGACAATGAGTCGATTAATGACTCCTCAAATATGGCAGCCACTGCCTATTTAAACCTCTCCTATGCCTATGAAAAATTAGGTGACTATAAATCTGCACTTTTATATTCAAATAAATATTTTGAAATCCAGGAAGCCATTTTCGTAGGTAAATTAGAACAAACTTCGCAAGAAATCGAAACCAAATATCAAGTTAGTAAAGTAGAAGAAGAATACCAACACAAAAACAAAGAACTGGCTGATAAGCAAAAAAGAAACCAACGCCTATTATTTTTACTTGGAATTTTATTCCTTTTGGGCATTGGACTGTTTTATATCTATTTTCAAAATTTAAAACTGAAGCAAAAAAATAAAATAAAAGATCTTGATAACGATTTGCAATACAAAATCATCAGTGCCACACTTGACGGTCAAGAACAAGAACGCAATAAGATTTCGGAAGTTTTGCATGATAATGTAAGTGCCACACTCTCTTCTGTTGGTTTGCATTTATCTGCTTTTGAAAGTTCTTTAACACCAGAACAACGCAGCGATTTAAAAAAAACACGAGCATTACTTAAGCAAGCACATGACAAAGTACGTGATTTATCGCATGAATTAGTTCCTCCGTTGTTGGTTAAATTCGGATTGCAATTTGCTTTAAAAGATTTGTGTGAAAACAATACAAATTCTTTAATCAAGTTTAATTACAACTCTCAATTACCTAAAAATAAAAAGTTCGACCACACTTTTGAAACTAAAATTTATTATTTCGTTTCCGAACTTTTTAATAATGCAACCAAACACAGTAATGCTACTGAAGTCAATCTGAATTTAAAACAAATAGACGATACGCTTCAAATTATAGTTTCCGATAATGGAAAAGGGTTTTCTACAAAAGACAAACAATTGGGCTTTGGATTGACACAAATAAAAGCACGTGTAAAAAATATGAATGGTAATGTCAAATTGTTTTCCAAGCCAGAAGAAGGAACAATTATTACCATTACTGTAAAAGAATAATTATTTTTTCCCCAATTCTATTATTTCTAAATTTTGAATTTTGGACCCGTCAATCACAAACCGAAGCATCGTTCGTATTTGATGAAACCCACTTTTTCCACAAGCTCCAGGATTCATATGAAGCAAATCAAGAGTTTTATCAAACTGAACTTTTAAAATATGGGAATGTCCGCAAATAAATAATTTGGGTGGATTGTTTTTAATTTCTGCTCGAATTTCCTGATTGTATTTTCCAGGGTAACCGCCTATATGGGTAATCCACACCTCCACTTCTTCACAAAAGAAACGATTGTGTAAAGGAAATTCTTGCCTTGCTTCTACACCATCAATGTTTCCAAAAACAGCTCGAAGTGGTTTTACTTTTTGTATTTCATCGGTCACCTTTAAATCACCAATATCACCAGCATGCCACACTTCATCGGCCCAAAGTACATGCTTTAAAATACCTTCGTCCATATGACTGTGTGTATCGGAAAGTAAAAGGATTTTTTTCAAAAGAATCGAATTAAGCAACGAAATTACAAATTTAATGGTAGAAAAAAATTTCGAATTTGCTTTTTGTTTTTTGAGATTTCAATTTTTAGTATCTTTGGCAACAATGAAAAATATATATTTAGATAACGCTGCGACGACCCCTATTCGACCTGAAGTAATTACCGAAATGACAAAGGTTTTGACTGAAAATTTTGGCAATCCTTCCTCATCACATGCTTTTGGGAGAAGCAGCAAAAATTTAGTGGAGCTTTCACGAAAAAATATTGCAAAGCATTTAAATTGTGCGGCTCAAGAAATCATTTTTACATCTTGTGGGACTGAAGCTAATAACTTTATCATCAAATCATGCCTACGTGATTTAAAAGTTAAACGCATCATTACCAGCAAAATTGAGCATCATGCTGTTTTGCATACTGTAGAAGTACTGCAACAACACTATGATTTTGAAGTTGATTATGTTGCAATTCTGAACGATGGAACTATTGATTATAACGATTTAGAAATTTTACTTGCTCAAGATAAAAAAACCTTGGTCAGTTTAATGCATGTGAACAATGAAATTGGAACTGTATTAAACCTTGAAAAAGTCGCTCAATTGTGTAAAAACAATAATGCTTATTTTCATACCGACACCGTTCAATCAATTGGTAAAACAAAAATTGACTTACAACAATTGCCAATTGATTTTTTAGTAGCAAGTGCACACAAATTTCATGGGCCAAAGGGAATTGGCTTTGCTTTTATTCGTAAAAATATTGTTTTACAGCCTATTTTATTGGGCGGAGAGCAAGAAAAAGGATTGCGTGCTGGTACCGAATGTGTACATAATATTGTTGGTATGTCCACGGCATTAGAAATGGCTATGCAGCATCTTGACGAAGAAAAAGACTACGTCAAAAATTTGAAATCTTACCTTATTAATGAATTGGAAATCAATTTTCCAGAATGTTTTTTTGTTGGAAATCAAAATGAATTGTTTTATAACCTCTTGAATGTTATTTTACCTTTTGATGAAGCTAAAACCAGCATGCTTTTATTTCAACTTGATATTAATGGAATAGCCGTTTCGCGTGGAAGTGCCTGTCAATCAGGAAGTATCAAACCTTCACATGTTCTAGAAGCTTTTGTGTCTAAAGAACTTTTAAACAAACCCAACATACGAATTTCACTTTCCCACTATAATACAAAGGAAGAGATTGACTATTTAATTGCCACTTTAAAGAAAATATAATGCGCCTCTTTTATTTTTTATGGTTATTTCCTATGGTTTCATTTTCGCAAGAATTTGACATTCAAGGACATCGCGGTTGTAGGGGTTTGTTACCAGAAAACACGATTGAAGCCTTTAAAAAAGCCATTGAT
>JAGORP010000158.1 GCA_018062725.1 Flavobacterium sp. | reverse complement strand
GTTCCCATACATTGGGGCCTTGGCGTGCCGCTGAGCGTTTTTTAAAGGAATTACAAGACGAAAACATTTTAGAAAAAATAACTCGCGTTAAAGTCGATTTATACGGTTCTTTATCGCTTACAGGTGTAGGACATGCAACGGATTTGGCTGTAATGTTAGGTTTAAGTGGACAAGATCCTGAATACATTCCGGTACAAGATATTGACGGAATTATTAAAAATATTAAAACCACTCATACACTAAAATTAGCCAATCAAATAGCTATAGATTTTGAAATTGAAAAAGACATTATTTTTAACAAAAATTTTCTTCCTTTTCATGCCAACGGATTGACTTTTACGGCATTTTTTGACGATACGAAATACGAATCCACTTTTTATTCTATTGGTGGTGGATTTGTAGTAAAAGAAGAGCGACCGAATGCAAAAGCCAAAGAAGTCATAAAATGTAGCTTCCCTTATCCTATTACTTTAGCTTCCGAATTGTTAGAATATTGCCAAACACAAAACCGAAAAATATCGGAAATTGTATTTGATAATGAAAAATCGATGCGTTCAGAAGAAGAAGTACACCATGAACTATTAAGAGTTTGGGATACCATGTTAGAATGCATGTATATTGGTTGTCATAGTGAAGGTATTCTTCCGGGCGGTTTGAATGTACGTCGAAGAGCTTTTGACATGCATCAAAACTTAATCGGATTAGCCAATTATTCCAACCCACAAGAATGGCTTGAAACCATCCGTAAAACGGAAGTCAAATTTCGTCAAATCTTAAAATGGGTTTCCTGCTTTGCTCTTGCTGTCAATGAAGTAAACGCTTCTCTGGGGCGTGTGGTTACGGCTCCAACCAATGGAAGTGCTGGTGTTATTCCTGCCGTTTTGATGTATTATATGGTAATTGAAAATCACGACGCCGGAGAAAAAGAAATCAAACAATTTTTGATGGTGGCCGGAGAAATTGGAAGTATCTTCAAAAAAGGAGCAACGATTTCTGCCGCAATGGGTGGATGTCAAGCCGAAATTGGAGTTTCCTCTGCTATGGCTGCTGCTGCCTTGTGCGAAGTGATGGGTGGTACCCCAGAACAAGTCCTAATGGCCGCCGAAATTGCCATGGAACATCACCTAGGACTAACTTGTGACCCAATTGGTGGTTTAGTACAAATTCCGTGTATTGAGCGCAATACCATGGGTGCTATTAAAGCGATTAATGCCGCCGAGTTAGCTATCGAAACCGATCCTAAAAATGCGAAAGTTCCTTTAGACAAAGTAGTCAACACGATGTGGCAAACCGCTAAGGACATGAATAATAAATACAAAGAAACTTCGGAAGGCGGATTAGCTATTGCAGTAAATATGGCCGATTGTTAATCTTTATTCATTTTAGTTTTTAAGATTTCTATTTCATTTCGGAGGGCCTCAAGATCTTCCCCACTGTTTCGTGCTTCAATAGTTTGATACACTTTAATCTTCGCATTTTCCAACTGATACGCTTGGAGTTTATTTTCGATGTTTTTTTGAAGCGTTTTATCAAATGTTTTCACAGTCACATCGACTTCTATTAATCTTTTATCAGCATCAATCGTAGTTTCTACAACATGATATTTTTCATCTAGTTCTTTGTTGACAAAATAGTGAGCTTTGGTTGAAAAAATATTTGATTTGGCTAAATCGAATGCTAAATAAATAGCCGGAATTATTGTTATTACTGTCAGTATCACAAACCAATAATTGATGTTTTTAACCGAACCATTAGATTGTTTTTCAAACCTTAAATACTTGACCATCACATAGGCTCCAATACAAATAAATAAAGCATTGATAATGTAAGTATAAAGACCTCCCACTAAGTATTGCCATTGCCAAGTAGCCAAACCAAACCCAGCAGTACACAAAGGCGGAATACAAGATGTTGCTACAGCAACTCCGATTAAAACTTGAGTTCCTTGATGTCGAGAAATCGCAATAAACCCTACAATTCCTCCAGCAAATGCCAACAATACATCAAAAATAGTAGGCTTTGAAAAAGATAGTAATTCATCTGTAGGTATAGAATACGGAGTAATTAAGTAATAAAATGTCGAAAAAATCAAACTTATAATTACAATTCGAAGTGCATTTTTAAAACTTAACGTCAAAAGTTCCGTGTCTGAAGTCCCTAATGAAAAGGCTATCCCGAAAACTGGCCCCATTAAAGGCGAAATTATCATGGCACCAATCACTGCCGATTTAGAATTAATATTCAAACCTATACAGGAAATGACAATCGCTACGGCCAGTAACCACAAATTTTTCCCTTTAAAAACAACTCCTTCCTTAACCTCATCATAAGTTGCTTTTTCTTCTTCTTGTGTCGATTTTAAATCAAATAAAAAGCGAAAATACCGTTTTATTAGTGAATATTTATTAGGCATGATGGTGTATGAAATTAAAACTCGAAACTCATTGTTGTAGTAAGCGAGACATTATCTTTTTTAGTATCGAAAATCAATTCAGAAGCGTGGTACCACTTCCCTTC
>JAGORP010000008.1 GCA_018062725.1 Flavobacterium sp. | reverse complement strand
AAGTTATAATTCACAAAATAAAATAACCAACGAAGTTTGTTTTTGCATTGGGGACACCACCGCAGAATCAGAAGAAAAGTATAGTATAAAGATCATAAACGCCAATCAACCTTACATTGAAAACGTGATTATTCAATGTATCAATTATTATAAAGCTAATAGCTAAAAGCTATTGGCTAAAAGCTAAAAAAATATGATAAAAAACGATTTATTCCTACGTGCCTTAAATAACGAATCTGTAGAACGCCCACCCGTTTGGATGATGCGTCAAGCAGGACGATATTTACCCGAATTTAGAGCCTTACGCGACAAATACGATTTCTTTACCCGTTGTGAAACGCCAGAATTGGCCGCAGAAATCACCGTGCAACCGATTCGAATTGTAAAACCAGATGCAGCGATTTTATTTTCCGATATTTTGGTAGTACCACGTGCGATGGGAATTCACGTTGAATTAAAAGATAATTTAGGCCCAATTATTCCGGATCCTATTCGTTCTATGGAACAAGTAAACAAGGTTTTTGTTCCAGATGTAAATGAAACGTTAGGTTATGTTTTTGACGCGATTAAATTAACGAAAGAAATGTTGAACGACGAAGTGCCTTTAATTGGTTTTGCCGGTTCACCATGGACGATTTTCTGTTATGCCGTAGAAGGAAAAGGCTCTAAAAGTTTTGACACCGCGAAAGGATTTTGTTTCTCCAATCCAGTAGCTGCACATTCTTTATTACAAAAAATTACCGATACTACTATTTTATATTTAAAAGAAAAAGTAAAAGCAGGTTGTAACGCGATTCAAATTTTCGATTCTTGGGGTGGAATGTTGTCTCCAGTAGATTATCAGGAATTCTCTTGGAAATATATCAATCAAATTGTGGAAGCCTTAGCAGAAGAAACCAAAGTGATTGTTTTTGGAAAAGGATGTTGGTTTGCATTAGGAGATATGGCAAAATCAAAAGCGTCAGCTTTAGGTGTCGATTGGACCTGTTCACCAAGAAATGCACGTTATTTAACCGGTGGGAAAATTACCTTACAAGGAAACTTCGATCCAAGTAGATTATTATCGCCAATTCCAACCATCAAAAAAATGGTACACGAAATGATTGATGAATTCGGAAAAGACAATTATATCGTAAACTTAGGTCACGGAATTTTACCCAATATTCCGGTAGATCACGCGAAAGCGTTTGTGGAAGCAGTTAAGGAGTATCAAAAATAAAAATGTTTAAAGAAAGAGAAAGCATATTCGATTTAGAGTTTGACAATCCATTTGCTAAATACTTTTTCTATTTTTTTATATTGGGGTTGAGTTTCTTTTTTATTGGTTACCAAATTTACAAAGATGTAAATTATGATTATAAAGGAGAATTCTATAAGACGCATACAAAAGATGAAATTAAAGCAACAGTTCTTTACAAGATTGGTGCTGAATGGCACAGAGACAAGTTTGGAAATAATCATTTTGACAGAGGCGTATTAAGGCTTTCTGACTCATCGGAAATTGAGTATCATTCGATTTATAATAAAGTAAACATAGGAGATTCACTAGTAAAAGAGAATAATTCGAGAACAATAAAAATTATAAAAAAAGATACAATTATTGATACCGATATTTACGATGAAAATAAATTTCGTTTTGAATTAAGATAATGTTAGATGAAAAATAAATTCTACTCCTACATACAAAACCTGCAAAATCAAATCTGTAAAGGTTTAGAAAATATCGATGGCGTGGCTAAATTTCGTGAAGATATTTGGGAACGTCCAGAAGGTGGCGGCGGAAGAACGCGTGTCATTGAAAACGGAAATGTTTTTGAAAAAGGCGGTGTAAATATTTCGGCAGTTCATGGTAAATTACCCGATTCGATGCAGCAATTATTCAACGTAGGCGAAGCCGATTTTTTTGCTTGTGGTTTGAGTTTGGTCATTCATCCGAAAAACCCAATTGTACCAACCGTTCATGCGAATTGGCGTTATTTTGAAATGTATGATAATGATGGTCATGTAATCAATTCATGGTTTGGTGGCGGACAAGATTTAACACCCTATTATTTGTTTGAAGAAGATGCGAAACACTTTCATCAAACCTGTAAAACCGTTTGCGACAAACACAATCCAGAATTTTATCCCAAATATAAAAAACAATGTGATGCCTATTTTTGGAACGCTCACAGAAACGAAGCCCGTGGTTTAGGCGGTTTGTTCTTCGATTATTGTAAAGCAACGGAAGAAATGAAAATGGAAGATTGGTACAATTTCGTAACCGAAGTTGGGAATTCTTTCTTACAAGCCTATATTCCAATTGTAGAAAGAAGAAAAGATTTACCATATTCAGAAGCTAACAGAACTTGGCAAGAAATTCGTCGCGGTCGTTATGTAGAATTCAATTTGGTCCACGATAAAGGCACATTGTTCGGACTAAAAACCAACGGAAGAATCGAAAGTATTTTAATGAGCTTACCACCCCATGTGCAATGGCATTACGACCATCATCCGGTGGCGGGAAGCGAAGAAGAAAAATTAATACACGTTTTAGAAAATCCGATTGATTGGATTTAGAAAGCGATTAGCTGTTAGCTTTTAGCAATTAGCTTAAAAATTGCTGTAATAAATCTAGCTATTAGAACTAATGGCTGAAAGTTTAAAAAATGAAAGATTTTAGGAATTTTACTGTCTGGAAAAAATCACATCAATTAACTTTAGATGTTTATAAAGTCGTAAATAATTTTCCGAAAGAAGAACAATTTGGACTAATCAGTCAAATGAAAAGGTCTTCAAGTTCAATTCCAACAAATATTGCAGAAGGTTGCGGTAGGAATACAGATAAAGATTTTGCTCGATTTTTAATTATTGCTTTTGGATCAGCAAATGAATTAGAATATCAATTTATATTAAGTGAAGATTTAAATTTTATCAATAAAGAGACAAGTGAAAAACTATTATCTCAAATTGAAGAAATTAAGAAAATGCTTAATGGATTGATATCAAAATTAAATAACTAATTTTAATTGCTGACAACTGAAGGCTAATTGCTAAAAGCTGACAGCTAAAAGCTAAAAATATGTTCCCATTACACAGAGGTCGTCGTTTAAGAGTAAACGAATCTATTAGAAGTTTAGTTCGTGAAACCACATTAAGTCCAAGCGACTTTATGTTTCCCATGTTTATTGCAGAAGGCGAAAACTACAAAGTTGAAATTCCTTCCATGCCCGGAATTTTTCGTCGTTCGATCGATTTAACCGTAGCAGAAGTCAAAGAATTATTCGATTTAGGCATTCGTGCCGTAAATATTTATGTAAAAGTAGATGAATCCTTAAAAGACAACACTGGAAAAGAAGCTTGGAATCCAAACGGATTAATGCAACGCGCCATTAAAGCAATCAAAAAGGCTTGTCCGGAAATGATTGTGATGCCAGATGTAGCGTTAGATCCGTATTCCATTTATGGCCATGACGGAATCATCGAAAATGGGGATGTTGCGAATGATGCGACCAATGCTGCTTTAGTAAAAATGGCGGTTTCTCATGCACAAGCGGGTGCCGATTTCGTTGCTCCAAGTGATATGATGGACGGACGAGTGTTGCGTTTACGCGAAGGTTTAGATGCAGCTGGCTTCCATAACGTGGGAATCATGAGTTATTCGGCCAAATATGCTTCGGCTTTTTACGGTCCGTTTCGAGATGCGTTAGATAGTGCGCCTAAAGAAGCAGATGTAGTCGTTCCAAAAGATAAAAAAACCTATCAAATGGATTACGCCAATCGTATCGAAGCCGTGAAAGAAGCCTTATGGGATGTGGAAGAAGGTGCCGATATGGTCATGGTCAAACCGGGAATTGCCTATTTAGACATTGTTAGAGAAGTGAAAAATGCCGTGGATGTGCCGGTAACCGTTTTTCATGTTTCGGGTGAATATGCCATGATTAAAGCCGCTTCAGAAAGAGGCTGGTTGGACCACGATAAAATCATGATGGAACAATTAATGTGTATCAAACGTGCGGGTGCAAGTTTAATTTCGACCTATTTTGCTAAAGAAGCAGCCATCTTATTAAATCAGAAATAATTCTTTAGCCACGAATTCTTGACAAAAGCAGACCTAATTATTCGTGAATTCGTGGCAAATTTATAAAACAATGAAAAGAATATCCCTTTTATTATTAATTAGCCTGGCTATTTCTTGCAAAAAAGAAAATCAAGAAAACTTTGGTAAAACCACGGAAGAAGTTACGCAAACCGCCGCTCAAAAACCAGAAGAACTAGGTAAAGAAATTTTTGAAGGCAAAGGCGTATGTTATACATGCCACAAACCTGAAACCAAAACGGTGGGTCCTTCCATTCAAGAAATCGCAAAAATTTACAAAGAAAAAGGAGGTAACATTGTCGAATTTCTCCAAGAAAAAAGTGATCCTATTGTCGATCCGAGTCAATATGCAACGATGAAAACCAATTTTGCGGTTACCAAAAATCTTCCAGAAGAAGAGCTCAAAGCTTTGGAAGCGTATATTTTGAGTTTTTAATTTTTTTAACCGCTAAGAAATTACGCTAAGTTGGCTATTGCTTTGTGAAGCTTATTAAACTTTGCGTACCTTGCGAAAACTATGCGCACTTTGCGGTAAAATCCTTTCCATGGAAACAGCATTCATCAATTCTCCCTTAGGCATCACCAAAATTGAAGGGGATGAAAATGGTATTGCTGTTATTTCAGTTTTGTCGGAAGGAGAAGTTACTTCTGAAATTCCTGTTATTCTTCAAGACGCGGTCACTCAATTACAAGATTATTTTGAAGGCAATCGCACCGAATTTACTTTCAAACTCAACCCAAAAGGCACCGAATTCCAACAAAAAGTTTGGCAGGAATTACTAAATATCCCCTTTGGAAAAACGACTTCTTATCTCGATTTGTCCAAAAAATTAGGTGATGTAAAAGCGATTCGTGCAGTCGCTTCGGCCAATGGTAAAAATCCGCTTTGGATTGTAGTTCCTTGTCACAGGGTTATTGGAACTGATGGCTCACTCACAGGTTATGCAGGCGGATTGTGGCGTAAAAAATGGTTGTTGGATCATGAAAATCCATTAAAACAACAAAGTTTATTCTAAAATTGCTTATTTTCGTCGTATAAACGCCAAAATAATCATACCATGCTTGACAAAATCCAACTCGAGAACATTCTATTTCTAGATATCGAAACGGTTCCGGAATTCGAAAATTATTCCGATTTAAACACAACCACTCAGGACCTTTTTAGTTCTAAAACACAGTACCAACGCAAAGACGATTTAACACCAGAAGAATTTTATGAACGTGCCGGAATTTGGGCCGAATTCGGTAAAATTATTTGTATTTCGGTGGGTTATTTTACCTTCAAAAATGACATTCGCCATTTTAGAGTCACTTCTTTTTTTGGAGAAGAAACTAAAATTCTAAAAGATTTTTCCAATGTAGTAGACAATCATTTCGGTCAACCGCAACATATGTTATGCGGACATAACGCCAAAGAATTTGATTTTCCGTTTATTGCACGTCGCATGATTATCAACAACATTCAAATCCCACAAAAATTGAATCTTTTTGGTAAAAAACCTTGGGAAGTACCTCATTTAGACACGATGGAATTATGGAAATTTGGCGATTACAAAACCTTCACTTCTTTAAAATTATTGACTTCAGTGTTGGGAATTCCGTCTCCAAAAGATGATATTGATGGCAGTGAAGTGGCCAAAGTGTATTATGAAGAAAAAAACATCGATCGCATTATCACATATTGTGAAAAAGATGTCATTGCAGTGGCACAAATCTTACTTCGATTTAGAAGACAGGAATTATTAATTGACGAAGAGATTATTCATGTTTAATACACCCTTGTGTGCTTTGCAAAAACTTTGCGTACCTTGCGGTTAAAATTTTAATTTATGGTTTTAAGCAGATTTTGGTTAGTAATATTTATTTCATCGATCTTATTTATAGTTGTGTCACTGTTTTCAGGCAACAATTATGCTATTGATTATGTTTTAAATGGAAAAAAAGACGATCCTATTTTAGTATCAGAAAAATATTTGAATCAAATCCCAAAATTTGTCAAAGACAGCATCGAAAAAGCACCCGAAATGACCCTAGTTGTCAATCGCGATACGTTAAATAGCGATACAACTTATGTTTTCAAAAACAAAACCGTAAAAATATACAGTGGCATTCAAAAATCAGATGGTTTATTGCCTACTTGTAAAAGCACTTTAGTGGATCTGATTTTGCCTTTGATGGCTTACCTGGCTTTTTTCTGTGGATTGATGGAGCTCTTAATTATTTCAGGTGCCTCAGAAAAATTAGCAAAAGTATTGAGCCCCGTATTTGTCAAAGTGTTCCCAAGTATACCTAAAAACCATCCGTCTATATCTTACATGACCTTAAATTTTGCAGCCAATTTCCTAGGCTTAGATTCTGCAGCGACACCATTCGGATTAAAAGCCATGGAGAGTTTGCAAACCATTAACCCAGAAAAAGACAAAGCCAGTGATGCTCAAATTATGTTTATGTGTTTGCATGCATCTGGACTTACCCTGATCGCTACTTCTATCATTGGTTATCGTGCAGCCGCTAATGCCAGCAATCCAGCCGATGTGATGCTGCCCTGTATTATTACTTCCTTCATAGGAACCATTGCTGCCTTTTTGATTGTAGGTATTAAACAAAAAATTAATTTCAAAAGTGCTTCTCTAGTGGTGGCTCTGATGGGATTAATCGCCGCGATTGTGGGTTTATTGATGTATGTAAACCATTTGGATTTAATCGGTAAAAACTATTTTACCTCAAATCTTTCTGCATTGATATTAGTCGGAATCATCGTCTTAACCTTAATTCTTTCTTTTGTTAAGGAAAAGAAATTTATTGAAGCTGACACTACAGTTTATGAAGCATTCGTTTCAGGAGCAAACAAAGGTGTAAAAACGGGAGTTACCATCTTTCCTTATGTTTTGGGAATGTTGGTGGCCATTTCGTTATTCAGAAATAGTGGTTTGTTTGAAATTATCAGCAACTGGATTGCTTTTATTTTTTCTAATTTGGGGGTAAGCAAAGAAATTACTGACGCTTTGCCTGTTGCCTTACTTAGACCTTTTAGTTCAGCCGGATCACGTGGCTTTTTAATTGATTCGATGAATACTTTTGGAGCCGATTCGATGACAGGAAGGTTAAGTAGTATATTTCAGTGTAGTGCCGAAAGTACTTTTTACGTGATTGCGGTTTACTTTGGTTCGGTTAATATAAAAAATACCCGATACGCTTTAGGAACAATGCTCTTAGTTGATGTGATTTGTGTAATTACAGCAATATTTGTGGCAGGTTGGTTTTTTTAAGCTAACTTGCTTGTAATCATATTCCTGTGTTTTTTGAAATTATCAGTATTGGACATTATTTTTCATCCATAAAAGACATCAATTGATCAAAAATTTGAAAAATAATTTTACATTTGTCGCGTCCTAAACCTAAAAATACCTATGAAAAAATTTACCAAATACCTACTGGTAGCCTTTTCTCTTTTTGCCTGTTTTCCTTTATTGGCACAAGAACCGGATAGCCGCTCTACAGCAGACATTATGAATGCTCCAGATCCTGAAAAATACAAAGAACTAAACCTTAATAATAGAAGTTTGACGAAGTTACCCATAGAAATTGGGCGCTTTGTCAATGTTGAAAAATTATGGTTAAACTATAATAATTTACAATCACTTCCAATTGAAATTAGCAAGCTGACCAAGCTACGCGAACTTTACCTGAACAACAATCAGTTTATGCGCTTTCCCATCGAAATTGGGAAAGTACCTAGCTTGGAAAAGTTAGAAATACAGAAAAACAAACTGGAAAATGTTTCCATGCACATTGGTAAACTAAGCCGATTGCGAAAAATGAATTTCAACTACAATAAAATTGAAGCCATTCCGGTCGAAATTGGTCAATTGGCTAGTATAACAGAAATGTCTTTTGTAGACAATAAGATCAAAGTGATTCCGGTAGAAATTGGCTTCTTAACCAAACTCAAAGTCATTAATTTTGAAAAAAATGCCATTGCCGAAATTCCGGTAGAATTGGGAAACATCACCAGCTTAACCGATTTGAATTTTAAAAACAATCTGATACAAATTGCGCCCGTAGAATTGAGTAATCTCATCAATTTAAAAAGCTTAATATTGGATAAAAATCAAATAAAAAAAATTCCAGTCGACTATAGCAAGCTGACCAATCTTACGGTATTAGATTTAGACGACAATCAGCTACGCACCATTCCACAAGAATTCATCAATTTGGTCAATTTAAAAGAACTGTATTTGGGTGGCAATGCATGGGTGAGTTTCCCAGAAAATTTAAACGAAATGATAACCAGACTCGAATTCGGACAATCACAAATCGTTAAAAAAATGATTTTAAAATTATAATAAATTCTAAGAAGCCGATTTTCATCGGCTTTTTTTATTTGTATCTTTACGCAACAAAATTATTCTACATGGACTTTATATACCAAGACCCGTATCCAATTCTTAAAGACGATACGCAATACAAAAAATTAACTTCCGATTATGTCCAAACAACACAATTGGGAGAACGAGAAATCTTAACTGTTGACCCAAAAGGTTTAGAATTATTGGCAGAAGAAGCCATGAAAGACGTTTCTTTTATGTTGCGTTCTTCTCACTTACAAAAACTAAAAAACATTATTGACGACCCGGAAGCGACCGATAATGATCGTTTTGTCGCGTATAATTTATTGCAAAATGCTGTAGTAGCTGTTGATGGTGAATTACCCTCTTGCCAAGACACTGGAACGGCTATTGTCATGGGTAAAAAAGGCGAAAATGTATACACAGGAGTTGATGATGGAGAATGGTTATCCCGTGGGATTTTCAACACGTACCAAAACAAAAATTTACGCTATTCACAAATTGTTCCGATTTCAATGTTTGAAGAAAAGAACTCAGGTTCCAATCTTCCGGCGCAAATTGATATTTATGCCAAAAAAGGAAATTCCTATGAGTTTTTATTTTTAACCAAAGGAGGAGGTTCAGCGAATAAGACCTTTTTATACCAAAAAACAAAATCATTGTTGAATGAAAAATCGATGGATGAATTTGTTCGTGAAAAAATTAAAGATTTAGGCACTTCTGCCTGTCCACCCTACCATTTAGCATTAGTTATTGGAGGTACTTCTGCGGAAGCGAATTTAGCAGCGGTTAAAAAAGCCTCCGCTGGCTATTTCGACAACCTACCAACCACAGGGAACATGTCGGGTCAAGCCTTTCGTGATTTAGAATGGGAAGCTAGAGTGCAAAAAATTTGTCAAGAAAGTGAAATTGGAGCGCAATTCGGTGGAAAATATTTAACCCATGATGTGCGTGTGATCCGTTTGCCTCGTCATGCGGCTTCTTGCCCAGTAGGAATGGGTGTTTCGTGTTCTGCCGATAGAAATATTAAAGGAAAAATAACCAAAGAGGGAATTTTTTTAGAGCAATTAGAAACCAATCCGAAGCAATTTTTACCAGAAACAGCACCACATTTAGAACCAGCAATTGAGATCGACTTGAACAAACCGATGTCGGAAGTATTAGCTGAATTATCGAAATATCCCATCAAAACCCGATTAAAATTAAACGGTACTTTGATTGTAGCGCGTGATATTGCACATGCTAAAATTAAAGAATTATTGGATGCGGGTCAACCGATGCCGGAATATTTCAAAAATCACCCAGTATATTATGCCGGTCCAGCGAAAACCCCAGAAGGAATGCCATCCGGAAGTTTTGGACCAACAACTGCGGGACGAATGGATGTATATGTGGAGGAATTTCAAGCCGCAGGTGGAAGCATGATCATGTTAGCCAAAGGAAACCGTAGCAAAGACGTTATGAATGCTTGTCATAAATATGGCGGCTTTTATTTAGGATCAATTGGTGGTCCAGCCGCTATTTTAGCCAAAGAAAACATCTTATCCGTAGAAGTGGTCGATTTCCCAGAATTAGGAATGGAAGCCGTTCGTAAAATTGAAGTCAAAGATTTTCCTGCATTTATTATTACAGACAACAAAGGGAATGATTTCTTCGCTAATTTGTAATTATTCTTATTTTTAGAACATTACGCCTTATATTAAATCAAAAAGGTCCCGCAGTTGCGGGACCTTTTTTGTGATTATATGTTTAAACTATTTAGAAATAATCAAGAATTCCGAACGACGATTCGTTGCGTGTTGCTCTTCAGAACAAGGGTCACAAACCACTTTCGGAGACGTTTCTCCCATACCTTGACCTGAAATTCTTTCGGCAGCAATTCCTTTAGAAATTACATACTGAACAGTAGATTTAGCTCTTCTTTCCGAAAGGTTTAGATTGTATTTATCGTTTCCACGCGAATCGGTGTGTGATTTAGCCGAAATAACCATATTAGGGTACTTGTTCATCACATCCACCAATTTGTCTAATTCAAAGGCTCCTAATTGCGTTATGTTGCTTTTGTTGAATTCGAAATAAACATCATTAAGAATTACTTCTGTTTCCGTAACAATAGCTTCAGTTGGATTTAACAAAATTTCAAGCGGTGTTTCTCCTTTTGATTTTTGCATCGTTACTGTATTGCTTACAAAACCATAACGATCAGCATTAACGGTGTATACTTTATCACATTCTAAGTTGAAAGTAGCTTTTCCGTTATCGGAAGTAGTTCCATTTGCCACAACAACGCCTTTATCATCTACAAAAGATAGTGTAGCCTGAGAAAGTACTTCACCTGTTTTAGCATTTTTAACAGTCGCCAATAAGTCTACATTACAAACTGGAGTTGCTTGATAAATATCGTCATCTCCTTTTCCGCCTTCTCTATTACTTGAAAAGAAAGCAACATTTTTATCTTGATTGAATGAAAATCCGAAATCATCTTTTTCAGTATTGACTGGAGTCCCAAGGTTGGCAACTTTATTTGTTTTCAAATCGAAAGAGAAAACATCTAATCCACCAAAACTCTTATTTCCGTTTGAAGAGAAATACAAAGTATGATCATCTGCAATAAAAGGAAATTGTTCTGAGCCTTCCGTGTTAATAGCAGAACCAAGATTTTCAGGAGTACCAAAAGTACCATCGGCATTAACCGCAACTTTCCAAATATCATTACCTCCAATTCCGCCAGTTCTGTCCGAATTAAAGTATAATGTCGAACCATCTTTACTTAACGATGGGTTAGAGGTATTAAATTCTTTTCCATTAAATGGCAAAGCGGTAACATTTTCCCATTTTCCATTGTTGTTAATCGCTTTGAAAATGTACATTTTACCAAACTTATTTTTTTTGTCCTCTGATTTTACAAAATCTTTTTCGAAAAAACTCTCTCTAGTAAAATAAATGGTCTTCCCATCCGCCGATAAAGCTGCAGGTCCTTCATGAAATTTGGTATTTAAATCATCGATAGAAGTCACTTCGCCATTGGCTTTATTTTCAGAAAAATCAACTTTATACAAATCTAATTTAGGCTGACCATTCCAGTCATATTTTTTTCTAGATTCGTTTCTAGCGGAAGAAAGGTATAGTGTACTTCCGTTAAGAAGCGCTCCAAAATCAGAATATTTACTATTGATTTCGATCGAATTGACATCAAATAATTTCTTTTGATTGGACAAACTAGACACATAATTTTTTTCAGCAAGATAATTTTTGGCACGAGAATCATTTGGAGATAAGGCAGCAAATTTATCCATAACGGCATTGGCCTCATCATATTTCTTGTTTGCTTTTAGCATTTGTGCGTAACGAAAATACGTTTCACCATCCTGTGAGGTTTCGATAGTTTTAGCATACCATTTTTCGGCCTCCACTGCATTAAACACATTATAATAACAATCTGCCAATTGTTTGTATACGTATGTATCGGCTTTTTGTTTGTCAACCAATTTTAAATACTCTTTAGCTGCTGTTACATACTCATAGCTTTTAAAAAGTTTATCAGCCGATTTTGTTTCATTGTTTTGAGAATAACCGCTAAAAAAAGTTAAAACAAAACTTAAGGAAATATATATTTTTTTCATCTTCAATTGTATTAGAAATAACGAGGAGAACTCGACACTTTTTTAGGGAAATTCAAATCAAACAATAAAATTACTTCGTGAGAAGATGGCGTAGCTACTTTCAAATCGGAAACAATATGATCATAAGCATAGCCAACACGTAAGCCGTCTGTTATTTTATAATTTACCATAGCACCAAAAGAATCTTGTAAACGATACGTGGCACCCAATTCAAATTTTTCAAAAAACAAAAAGTTGGTTGATACATCTAAAGAAGTTGGCGCATTAAACGCCGATTTTACCATAAAAAATGGTTTGAATTTTAAATTTGGATTCAATTGAAATACATAACCTCCCGTAAAAAAGTAATGCAACGCTTCTGTTCCAAATTTTAAATCTTGACCTGATCTAACAATGTCTAAATGTCTTGATTTTAACATATTAGGAACCGAAAAGGCTAAATAATATTTGTTTGTATAATAAAACAATCCAGAACCGATATTTAAATAGGTTTTGCTAATGTTTTCAGAAAACGCAGGATCATTAGGATCAGGAACATTATTATAAACCTCATCAAAAAGACCAACTTTATGAAACGTAGCACCGGCTTTAATACCCATCGCTAATCGATGCTCACCACCTAAATTTAAGGTATATGAAAAATCTCCATACACATTGGTTTCCGTAACGGGACCAATTTTATCAGATATTGCAGAAAGTCCTAAACCAACATTCTTTCCAACGGGTGAATGACCTGTAGCAGTAAATGTGGTTGGAGAATCTTCGATATCAACCCACTGCTTTCTGTATAATAAACCAATCGCTAAATTTTCTTTTGAACCGGCATACGCAGGATTTATAACATTCATATTATACATGTACTGTGTATAATGAGGATCTTGCTGTGCTTGAGTTTCCAAAAAAGAAACCAATGAAACAAGTGTTACGAAAAATAATTTTCTCATTTTTTAATTATTATTTTATAAGAGTATAGTCTGTTTTTAGACAGACTATACTTCTTTTTTATACTTATCTATTAATGTAAATCCAACCGGTTTTGTTTTGCCCATCGTTTTGTTCAATGACAAAATAATACGTTCCGTCTGGAAGCGCATCACCTTTATCTGATTGTCCTTTCCATTGGTTACTGTAATTGGCATAACTATACACTTTGGTACCATATCTATTAAATATGCTCAATTGTTTTACACCTAAACCTTGTAAATCGAAAAATTCATTATCACCATCTCCGTTAGGCGAAATTCCTTTTTGAATCATACAAAGCGTACTCACCACTTGGAACGTTTGGGTATCAATACATCCATCAGGGATTGTCGTAATAGTTACCGTGAATGTATGTGGGAAACTACTTGCCGACATACCTAGTTGCGAAACATTTAAAGTATTTCTATTTCCTCCTACAACGTCTCCATTCGCATTGGTCCATACATAAGTAACAGAAGCAGGATCATACGAATTTTCAAATGGTTTTGCGGTAATTATATAACTAACGCCTTCACATTGTCCTGTAGTTGTAATTGGAATATTAGCGGTATCTAATGAAACTTCAATTTGGTGTGTTGAAGAACATCCAAAATTAGAAACAACCACTTCATAAATACCAAACTCAGTAACTGAAATCGAACTTGTATTATTTGGACTTGGCTGAATTCCTCCTCCTAATAATGTCCATGTATACGTTACATTTGGATCTGTTACTGCAAAATTAGTTGGAGTAACTGTCAATGTAGCTACCTCATTTGTACATTTTACTTCATTTGTTGGAGTAATGGTAAATACCGGCACAAAATTAACCGTAAATGGCATGGTGATAGGGCTTACATTGGTACATCCATTAAGTGTAATAATAACTTCATAGGTACCTGTAACGGTAGGATTAATCTGGCTTCCTGTCGCTCCAGGAATTACACTTCCCCCTACTGTCCAAACATAAGTAGCATCAGTCACTACAAAGTTTGTTGGTACAACCGAAATCGTAGTACTTGCAATTTCGTTGTCACAAATAGTAGCATCTGTATCCGATGACACTAACGTTGCTACAGGGTTTGGATTAATTGTAATGGTAAATGTTTCTACCACCTGATTACATCCATTTATTGGTGGAATTGTATTAGTAATTGTGTAAGTACCTGCTGTACTTGCCATAACATCTATTTCTCCAGTAACCGAATTAATTACCAATCCTGGTGTTGATGTAAAGGTTCCTGCCACTCCTGCTCCAATAAAGACAGGAAGCTGGTTTACAGAATTCTGACAATAAGTTGCACTTGAATAAGCAAAGGTCGCTATAGGCATTGCAGTTATTGTAATACTTGCTGTATAGGTACTGCTTGGACATCCGCCAGTAGCAGCTATGGTATTAGTAACTGTATATGTCCCTATAGCACTTGCGAATAAATCAATCTCACCAGTCGTAGGGTTAATTACTAAACCTGGGGTTGAGGAGAATGTTCCCGCAATTCCACCACCTGTAAATACTGGTAATGGGTTTGTTGCATTTTGACAATATGGTAAAGCGCCATAATTAAATGTACCAACTGCTGGTTGTGTAATCGTGACAGTAGTTGTAAAAGGAGCAGAAGGACATCCCGCTACAAATACATTATAATTTACAGTATAGGTTCCAGCTAAACTAGTACTTGGTGTAATAGCACCTGTCGTAGAATTGATAGTCAATCCTGCAGGGTTTGCATAATAATAACCACCCGCTGTTCCTGTTTGAGTCACCGGTTGAGCCGTAGTTATTGATCTACAAAATGCAGGAGCACTGTAGGCAATTGTTGCAGCAGCGGCATTGGAAATAGTAATACTCCAAGTTGCAGTAGAAGAATTACAATCTACGGTACCAGGAATAAAACTGGTTACGGTATAAGTTCCTACGGTGCTAGCCGCAATATCAATCACTCCAGTTACTGAATTAATTACTAATCCTGGTGTACTTGAATATGTTCCTGCTGTAGATCCGACTCCTATAGTAGGTGAAATTGTAGTTCCGCCATCTTTACAAAAGAAATTGCCTGGATACGAGAAAGCAGCAAATGGACAACAATCTAATGGTGCAGGACCAGAAGTTCTGGTAATTCTAATATACCCACGTTTCCCTGGGTAACTACTTGATGTCGTATAATTAGTAATCATGATTACATATACTTGTCCAGCAATAGCGCCATTTAAGGTAAAAGTTTCTGTATCGGCAGCCGAGAAACTACACCCTAGCGGTGAAGGACGCGTATTTCCAACAGTGATTGAAGTACAAGCTGTAGCCACATTAGGGAATGGTCCCCAAGTCACGTAATCTACATCTAAACCATTGGTAGCAGGATTTGAAAAATCAGGTGCTGTACTTTGTTCCATAAAGTAGGTGTAATCACCATTGGTTTGCACCGTTAAATAATAAAAAGTTGGAGATGGAGCCGATCCTAAACAACCCACATCATCATTTGTTGTAGATCCACTAATTGGATTTGGTAATGCAGGAACACCCACATCATTTCTTAAAACTACAGCATTAACCGCACAAACAGGAATTGAATTTTCGCAATAAATAACTTTAGTTCCTACACAAATTTCAAATCTTTTTGTAGATGCTGCTGTTCCTGGAGAATATACTCTAATTTTATACGTTTCTCCAATTATTAAACCTGTTTCCATTCCTCCATTGGTCGTTCTACAACTCACTTGAGTTAATGCATTACAATCATTTCCTCTATATAGGGAATAGTTAAGGCCTCCAGGGGCAGTATTAGGATAGAACTGAGGACTCGTTACAGCAGTTACTGCTTCAAGTAACGAAATATAATGGGTCGTAGCTGTTGCTGTAAAATGGAACCAAACATCATCATTATCTGCAGTTGCTCCACATGTATTTGCTTGTGGCGAAGCGGTTGCTCCGGCTACTGTACCAAATACTGTTTGTGTACAATTGGTATTCTGGTTTACAGGAACAGGTTTCGAATTAATACATTCATCATTTATATCAGGTGTATTAAAAGTTCCAACCACTGACCATGGACTACTATCTGTTGAAGAACATACGGCTCTTACATAAAAATTATAACATGTCACTGGTGTTAAACCTGTAAATGTATACGGTTTAACCGAAGTCACTACACCGCTTGGGTTTGGATTTGGTAAAGCTCCAGGTGCTGGAGATCCACAAGGCAATACAATTACTTCCCAAGTAGAAGCAGTACCTCCACCAGGGTTTGCTGGTTGCGTCCAGTTAACCATTGCCGTAAATGGAGTTACAATAGTTGTTACTAAAGTAGTTGGTCTAGAACAAGTTGGTAAGGTTGTAAAATCACCTACAACACTCCAAACACTGTTTTGACCTGGTCCACAAACTGTTCTAATATAATATAAATAAGTAGTATCCGGATTTAACCCTGTTACACCAAAAGGTCGTGTTGAAACATTCGCAAACGTTGGTATTGTTGCTGCTGTTGGTGGTGGAGATGGCGGATTTTGTGGTACTACATAAATATCCCACAATGTTCCTCCATTTGGATTCCAGTTTAAGGTTGCTCCTTGAGTTGTTGGCAACGTATCTACTAAAGCCGTTGGCTCTAAACACGCTGGTGTCTGACAATCAAAAGTTGTTGTATATAAAGGAGTCGTTGTGCTCGCAGCACCGGTTCCTGAAGGTTTTGTAAATATCGTTTGACCAAAATTGTTAATTATGGCAACTGCAACTTCACTAGGGAATGATCCTGGAACGGTCCAATATAATTCAACTGGTAATGTTTCACATAAAGGAACCGTAATATTTATAGGTCCAGCACCTGTAGTGAATGTTGCTCCAATGGTTTGTACAACAATTCCATTTTGTCTTATTTCCATTCTTGCTCCGTTCCATCCGTCTCCGAAAGAATCGGTCATTCTGAAAATATAATTACATTTTTCGGCAGCCTCACAAGTTTCCGTATTGAATAAGAAGGGTCCTGCCCAAGGGCTAAGCAAACCACCACCGCAATCTGCTCTTACCCAGTATTGGTAAGCCGTTGCAGAAGTTAATCCAGTAGCTGGATAATTGGTATTAATGGTTGTAGAAGTTCCTGATCCCGCTGGAATTGGTGAACCTGCTGTTTGAACAGCTACTTCCCATGTTGTAGCTCCTGCTGGACCTACCCATGATAAATTGGCAGAAGTTGTGGTTATCGTATTAGCCGACAAAGTTGTTGGCGGGTCACAGAATTTTTGTTGTATGATTAAATTATATGGAATTCCAGCTACTGGCGTAGTACTTGAGGAAATCACAAATATATAAGTTTGACCAGCTGTAACAGCTAAGGTTGGGATAATTCTAGGTCCAGAACCCGTATTAGCAACTCCTCCTAAACATGTCCCTGGAAAATTTCCACATCCATTATAAACAAATAAACTCGAAGAAACCGCACCACCACCTGGCGTCATAGTAGCCGTGATATTCCCAGTAAAAGTAGCTGTATAAGAATAGAAAACCTCAGCTCCTTGTAAATAATTTGTTGTTGTTGGTGTAGCCCCACAAAGCGCTACTCCTTGAATAGTATCTACCTCATCACCATATAAATTAGTATTACTCGTATGACTGTAAGGTAACCCCGTAATGTTTATAGGCGCACTACAAATAGATCCTGCAGGCGTAGTATTAAAATTGATTGGTCCAGCCCATTGACTGTAATTTCCGCTACCACAATCGGCACGAACATAAAATTCATATAATGTACCTGGAGTTAAAGGTGAGTAGTTATAGGAAGTAGTTGTAACGGATGTTCCAGGGCCTGTAGGTACCCCTGTTCCAGAAGGTTGTACTACAACTTCCCACTGTGTTGCTGTTCCGTTGTTTGTCCAACCTAGCAAAGCCGAAGTCGGTGTAATGTTTCCAACGGTTAATATGTTAGGATCCAAACATTGCTGAACAACTCTAGCGTCATCAATTAACCATCTGTCCCCATCAGTTGTAGCTGTATCTTGAAAATTTGTTTTAACAAAAGCAATGTACAACTGCGTCCCAGCTGGATAAGCCGCTAAACTTACTGTTTTCTCTTCATAAACATTAAAAGTCGCATTCAAAGTAGACTCTGACCACGTTTGAATAGTAGTATAGGCTGCTTGATTCGTTTGGGTTGGATCTGTAGATACACGTATTTCGTATACCGATCCATTATTCCCGGTTAATGTTTGGCGAGTAAAAAATCGAAGCTGAGAGTTAGCAGCCACCGTAATTTGTGGCGTCACCAACCAATCTATCGAAGTATTACCTGCACCAATATTTTCACGATCCATTATCGCCGCTTTGGCTCCTGTATTGACTCTTGTTAGGTCTGTTGTTTCGGCCCAACTGATACCTGTACCGATACCATTGTCCATTGTAATCCAGTTCCCAGGTGTTGTGGGTGGAAATGTAGCTCCTTCAAATCCTTCATTTATTTGGGCAAAGCCTAAAAAAGGAAGAATCATCATGAAAAAACTAAAAGTAATTTTTTTCATATTATATTAAATTCATTGGTTAGGTTAGTTATTTGTATAACTTGACCAAAATAGTCATTTTTGTTAATAAATAGCCAAAAATAATTTATTTTACCGATAAAGTGTATGATTTTATCGATTAACTACATCTTTTATTCTGTAAATTTGCCATTCATAAAAGCAAGATGTTAGAAAAAGTAGCACATAATTTTGAAAAAACAATTATTGTTGGAATTGTAACGCAACAACAAAGCGAAGAAAAGCTAAACGAGTATTTAGACGAGTTAGAATTTTTGACGTATACTGCTGGTGGAGAAGTCGTTAAGCGTTTTTCTCAAAAAATGGACAAACCCAATCCGAAGACTTTTGTAGGAACCGGTAAATTGGAAGACATCAAAACCTATATCGCAGAAAATCAAATTACAACAGTCATTTTTGACGATGAACTTACGCCTTCCCAACAAAAAAACATCACACGAGAATTAGACTGCAAAGTATTGGACAGAACCAATCTGATCCTTGATATTTTTGCGCAACGTGCAGAAACTTCCTATGCTAGAACCCAGGTAGAATTAGCCCAATGTCAATATTTATTGCCAAGATTATCTGGAATGTGGACACACTTGGAACGTCAACGTGGGGGAATTGGAATGCGTGGTCCTGGAGAAACGGAAATTGAAACTGACCGTCGTATTGTTCGTGATCGTATTTCCTTATTGAAAGAAAAAATTAAAGTAATCGACAAACAACAATCCATCCAAAGAAGCAATCGTGGCGCCATGGTTCGTGTAGCTTTGGTAGGGTATACCAATGTTGGAAAATCTACTTTAATGAATGCTGTAGGGAAAAGTGAAGTATTTGTCGAAAATAAATTATTCGCAACACTGGACACAACCGTTCGAAAAGTGGTCATTAAAAACCTTCCTTTTTTATTGTCGGATACCGTTGGATTCATCAGAAAACTACCAACTCAACTAGTTGATTCTTTCAAAAGTACTTTGGACGAAGTTCGTGAAGCCGATTTATTACTTCATGTCGTAGACATTTCACATCCCGAATTTGAAGATCATATTGCTTCGGTAAATCAAATTTTACAAGACATTAAAAGTGCCGACAAGCCGACCATTATGGTTTTCAATAAAATTGATGCTTACAAACACTTAACCATCGATGCCGATGATTTAATGACCGAAAAAACGACCAAACACTACACGTTAGAAGAATGGAAACAAACGTGGATGAGTAAACTAGGAGAAGACAACGCTTTGTTTATTTCGGCGACTGAAAAAGAAAATTTTGAAGAGTTCCGAAAAAAAGTATATGAATCGGTACGTCAAATTCACATTACCCGTTTTCCATATAATAAATTTTTGTATCCGGATTTTGAAGACGCCATCGAAAAAGAAGAAAATTAAAAAAATGTTGCCTGAGATTCACCAAGGCAACATTTTTTTTTAGAAATAGCTTAAAAAGTATAATTGACTCCTAAACCGAAGACTTCTCTAATTTGAAAAGCCCCTACGGCATTGTCATCATAAATCGCTTGAAAAGCGATATTCGTTGAAATATACTTATTAACTTTCATCACAACATTCGCTTGGTAATCAATATCAACATTCTGTGGTTTTTCTAAATAATTCGAATAGAGGTTTACGATATTTTCCCACGAAATGTTTTCCATAAGACTGAATTTGTAATACCCTTGAATTCCTGCTCCAAATTCAAATCGGGAAGAATCACCCTGTGCTACTCCAAAAGCGGAGTTTAATTGGGTAAAATGAGGATGCACAAAAATCATACGAGCAGTTGCGGGCGCAAAGTTGACTTTCAGATTATCGCTCTTTTTCCATAAAAGTCCGGGTCCCGCTTGTAAATAAGCAGGAGAAAAGAAATGAGATATTTTTAAACCGGTAGCCTCATTTCCGCTATCCATTTGGGTTTTAAAATTCAAAAATGCAGAATAAAACCAATAACCTGAAGCTTTTTTCCCTAACAACGAGGTAAACTCTAATCGGTCATCTGTTTTTTGCACATTTGCCCCTTTGATTTTGTTTAAACCATAAGCTACGATAAACTTATTGTCCCAAATCATTTCCGGAGATTTGAAATTATAATCATAGTTCAGGCCAATATTTCCAGCCATATTGGTAGTTCCTCCTGCTCGCCAATCGTTATTAAAAGCCGATTGATTAAAAAGAAACACGAAATTACCGCCTCTTTTCCAACCCATATTTAAGGTGTCTTGAGCTTTAGTTTCGGCTATAGCTGTTTTATTGATTAATTCTTTTTCTGACGATTGTGCAAAAGAAAAAGCAGTCACAAGAAATAATGACAATAGCAAAATTGACCTTTTCATAGTGTTTGTGTTTAATAGTTTACACAAATTTAGGAATATTTTCTTATCTCTTTGATTTAAATATGGGTACCGCCGAGCAGGCTTCTCCGTACATCACACTTTTGGCATGGTCTTGTAACTTTCCAATCGCCATAATATAGGCCGCTTCAGGAACTGGTTTTTTAGAACAACCTTTTAATATAACTGGTTTGTCTTTATAGATGGAGAAATCAATTTTAGCCATTTCTTCTTGATAAATCGAAGATTCTAAATCGTTGAGTGAGCCTAAAACTACTTTTTTTGCAAAAGGAACCACATAAGAAGCCACTAAAATGGAAGCCCAAGCAGGCAAAATAGCATCCGCACTACAAGAAATAGCTACAAATTGATCTTGATATTGAGTCCAATCATGATTTTTCAAAGCTTCACGAAAATCTTTTTCTTTTAACAAAAAGCCCTCAAAAAGCCATTGTGAAATATCAATTTGCATACGGGTACCCGCTTGATAGTAATCTTCTAAATCGAATACTTCAAGGACTGAATTCGCAACTTTATTTACAATTTCTTCCATCTTTAAGTAATTAGTATTGAGTGGCAAAACTGCCAACCGATCACTAAATTTATAGCATTCCCAATTCTAATTTGGCTTCTTCACTCATCAAATCTTTGCTCCATGGCGGATCGAATGTAATTTCGACTTCACATGATTTAACAGTGCCTATTTTCTTGATTTTTTCTTCCACTTCTTGCGGCAATGTTTCGGCCACAGGACAATTTGGAGAAGTTAAAGTCATTAGGATTTTAACATCCAAAGTTTCATTGACAAAAACGTCATAAATTAATCCCAATTCGTAAATATCAACAGGGATTTCGGGATCGTAAATCGTTTTTAACACCTTTACTACTTCTTCTCCCAAATTGATGGTATCGTTAAATTCTTCCATTTCTTATGTCATTGCGAGCTTGCGAAGCACCCGAGGCAAAGCCGAACGGAGCGTAGCTAATCTCATTATTTATTATTTTCTACTTTGAAAAGCCAAAGCATACATTTTTATTTTTTTAATCATCGAAACCAATCCGTTGGCGCGTGTTGGCGATAAATGCTCTTTCAATCCAATTTCATCAATAAAATCGGTGTTGGCATCTAAAATTGCTTGTGCCGATTGATTGGAAAAAGCGCGTATCAAAATCCCAATGATTCCTTTGGTTAAAATCGCATCACTATCGGCAGTAAACACAATATTTCCATCTTTTTCTTCTGCGTGTACCCAAACTTTCGATTGGCAACCTTTTATGATATTATCTTCTGTTTTGTATTGTTCCTCAATCATCGGAAGTGATTTTCCTAATTCGATGATGTATTCATAACGCTGCATCCAATCATCAAACATCGAAAACTCGTCAACAATTTCGTCTTGAATTTCTTTAATTGTCATTTTACTTTTCTTATTTCTGTTCGGTATAAGCAACCAATTTTTTTACTACTTTTTCAATTTCGGCAGGCGGAAATCCATGATCGAAACCAGCCGAATTGTATTCTTTTCCATCCACAACTACTCGAATATCAGCATGAGCCGCTCCATCATATTGACGTTTTTCGGTGGGTGCTTTTAAACTAGCCAATTTATCTAATGGTAGGTTTTTTATCATTCCTTTTAGCTCTTCAGATTGCGCATGGGTCAACGTAATTTTGGTAAATTCTTCCGAATCACGCTGATTGGTATAGGTCAATTGCATTCCATCCCATTTTATTCTCAAATGATAGCCTCTCGTGTTTGCCGAATATTCTAAAAGTGTTCCGATTTGTTCTTTTGTATTCGTTTCAACATTGTTTGAAAGTGTGGAAGCCTCCACATTAGTCATCATAGGCGAAGCGGCTTCATCACTCGAAGCTTTTTTACACTTACAAGAAGTTAACATAACAAGCACTGAAAACAGAGTTAATAGCGTCGATTTCATAGTTTTAGTTTTTTAAATTAAGAAAGCATCATTTTTGCTTTTTTAACGGCTGCCACAAAGATATCAATTTCTTCTTTGGTATTATAAAACGAAAAACTCGCGCGAACCGTACCTGGAATACTAAAATAATTCATAATAGGTTGTGCACAATGATGTCCGGTGCGAACCGCTATCCCTAATTTATCGATAATCGTGCCAATATCATAGGGATGAATGCCTTCAATATTAAAAGAGATCACAGAAGTCTTTTTTTCAGAAGTTCCGAAGATTTTTAACCCTTCAATTTCTAATAATTTTTCAGTAGCATGAGCTAATAAATCCTTTTCCTGTTGCTGAATGTTTTCAAAACCTACTTCATTCAAATAATCGATAGCGGTTCCAAGCACAATTCCGTCGGCAATATTAGGGGTTCCAGCTTCAAATTTATGAGGCAATTCGGCATAGGTTGTTTTTTCGAAAGTCACTTCTTTAATCATTTCCCCTCCACCCATATATGGCGGAAGTTTATTTAACCAGGCTTCTTTACCGTATAAAACCCCAACTCCGGTTGGTCCACAAATTTTATGTCCAGAAAATACATAGAAATCACAATCTAAGGCTTGTACATCTGGTTTTAAATGGGGAGTCGCCTGTGCCCCATCAATTAAAATAGCCGCACCAACTTGATGGGCTTTTTCAATCATGTATTCAATAGGATTGATAGTTCCCAAAGCGTTGGAAATATGATTCACCGCCACTATTTTAGTTTTGGAAGAAAGTAATCGGTCGTATTCCGACATTATTAATTCTCCTTTTTCATTCATTGGAATAACTACCAATCTTGCTCCTGTTTTTTCGCACAACATTTGCCAAGGCACAATATTACTGTGGTGTTCTAAGGCCGAAACCATGACCTCATCTCCCTCGTTTAGTAAAAAAGCAAATCCGTTAGCCACCAAATTAACACCTTGAGTCGTCCCGGAAGTAAAAATCACTTCATGGTGGTGTTTCGCATTAATATGGGCTTGAATTTTATAACGAGAGGCTTCATAGGCATCGGTCGCCAATTGGCTTAACGTATGTACGCCACGATGAATGTTTGCATTAATTTCTTCGTAATATTTGGTAATAGCATCTATAACTACTTTAGGCTTTTGAGATGTCGCGCCGTTATCGAAATAAATCAAGGGTTTTCCATTCACTTTTTGAGTAAGAATAGGGAAATCGGAACGTATTTTTTGGATATCTAACATTATATTATTTAGATTTTTTCTAAATACAAAAGTAGATAAATAGCCACGAATACACGAATAATTTAATAATTCTTTTTTATTTTCTTATAGTTTAACAAATAATTTCTACTCAATTCATTCGTGCATTCGTGGCAAATATATAAATTGCAGTAAATATTCTGTTTTATGAAAAAAGCTTTTCGTTTTATTGGTTTAGTAGTGTTGGCTGGTATTATTTATTACGGATTTGACACCTATCCAAAATTAGATTTGATTTCAGGATTCTCCTCAAAAAGTGTGGCATCAGGACATTTTTTAGACCACCGAAACTTAAAAGTAATTGAAGCAGGCGATAATGACATTGAACTCATTGATTTAGCTGACAACAAAATAAACGATTCTGAAAAATACGCTGAGGCCTCTGTATATGGTTTAAAAACCCGTCGTGCTATTTACCGAGAAGGCTTGGGAGCTGTTTTAATTAATGAAGATTATGACGCCACCAAACCTTATTTGGTTCCTAAAAGAAATGTTGTTTTAAACAAATCGGTTCCCTTTCCTTATGGTGATGGTGAGCCGTTAAAACCTTCCTTTACAACAATCGATTATACCCGAATCAACCAAGCCATCGACCAAGCATTTGCTCCGAATGAAGAAGGCAAAAAATGTACCCGTGCCGTGGTAGTTGTCTACAGAGACCAAATTATTGGTGAAAAATATGCCCCTGGATTTAATAAAGATTCGCGTTTGTTGGGTTGGTCAATGACTAAAAGTATTACTTCGACTTTATTTGGAATTTTACAAAAAGAAGGCAAATTAAAGGTTAATCAACCTGCTCCGATTGAAGAATGGCAACAAGACGAACGCAAGAAAATCAGCATCCACAACCTATTACAAATGAATTCGGGATTGGCTTGGGAAGAAGATTATAGCAAAATATCGGATGTTACCAAAATGTTGTTTCAAGAAAGTGACATGACCCAATCACAAATCAATAAACCACTAATAGGAAAACCGAATGCTACGTGGAATTATTCTTCGGGAACAACCAATTTATTATCGGGAATTCTTCGTAAACAGTTTAAAACACATCAGGAATATTTGGATTTTTGGTACAGTGCTTTGATTGACAAAATTGGGATGCATTCGATGCTGGTAGAAGCCGATTTGGAAGGCAATTATATAGGTTCTTCTTATGCTTGGGCCAACGCGCGTGATTGGGCAAAATTTGGCTTATTATACTTGCACAACGGCAATTGGAACGGCGAACAACTGTTTGACCCAGCTTGGTCGAAATATGTGGCTACTCCTACACCAACTTCCGACAAACAATACGGAGCTCAGTTTTGGTTGAATGCCGGTGGTAAAATGCCCGATTGTCCAAAAGATATTTATTATGCCGATGGTTTTCAAGGACAACGCGTGTTTATCATTCCATCGCACGACATGGTAATCGTTCGTTTGGGGTATGATCATATTGATTTGAATGCTTTAGTAAAAGAAGTTGTAGCAAGTGTGAAACAATAAAAAAAGCCGCTCATGGAGCGGCTTTTATTTAAAAAGTTTGCTTTGTCCCGAAATATCGAGACTAGCAATGACTAAACTACAAATCAAATCCCATTTTCACACCTAATTTATCGGCAATAATTCGGGCGATTTTAGCTTTTAATTCTGGTATTTTTATACTTGACGTTACTTCACTAGTGAAAGCATACATCAATAAGGCTTTCGCTTCTTTTTTAGGGATGCCGCGTTGTTGCATGTAGAACATAGCGCTATCATCCAACTGACCAATCGTACATCCGTGCGAACATTTTACATCATCGGCAAAAATTTCCAATTGTGGCTTCGCGTTAATCGTCGCTTTATCACTCAACAAAATGTTGTTATTCTGCTGAAAAGCATCTGTTTTTTGCGCTTCTTTTTCCACAAAAATCTTTCCGTTGAAAACACCTGTTGCATTTCCATCCAAAATCGTTTTATAATTCTGATGGCTTTCGCAGTTTGGCGTTGCGTGTTGTACCAACGTATAATGATCTACGTGTTGTTTGTCGCCAATAATTGTAATTCCTTTCATCGTCGAATCGATACGTTCGCCTTGGTGATAAAAATTCAAGTTGTTACGAGTAATATTGCCACCAAAAGAAAAAGTATGTACCGCAACGCGGCTTTCTTGTTTTTGAGCAATGTAGGTATTATCAATCAAATTAGCCGTTTGGACATCATTCTGAATTTTGTAATAATCGACAATAGCACGTTTTTGAGCAAAGACTTCCGTAACTGAATTGGTCAACACCGGGTTTTCGTTCAAACTCTGGTGACGCTCTACAATTTGCACATGAGCATTTTCACCCACAATTACCAAATTACGTGGTTGTATCATTAAGGCCGCTTCATTTCCTGTTGAGAAATAGATGATTTCGATAGGCTTTTCAACCACTTTACTTTTTGGAATGTTGATGTAAGCGCCTTCCAATGAAAATGCGGTATTTAGAGAAGTTAAACTCTCTTCTTTACTCGCAATTTGATTGAAATACGTATCAATTACCATTTTATATTTCGGTTTTGACAATGCCGAAGCCATCAAACAAACATCTAAACCATCGTGAGTTGTAGAAGACAAAAACGAACTGAAAATTCCGTCGATGAAAACTACTTTGTAGGTGTCAATTTCGTGTAGGAAATACTTTTTTACGTCTTTAAATTCAATCGCATTTTCTTTCTTTGGGAAAACCGAAAAATCATTTTTCAAAATCGCATTTAACGACGTGTATTTCCAAGCTTCCTCTTTTTTAGTAGGGAAACCTTTGTTTTCGAAATTTTTTATGGCGTGATTTCGAACTTCATGCAAATCTTCATTGTCTTTGATTTTTTCTTCAAAGGCCATGAAGGAAGCTAATAATTTATCTTTCAACTCCATATTATGCTTCTTGTTCTTGTTTAATCCAGTCGTATCCTTTTTCTTCTAATTCTAAAGCTAAATCAGCTCCACCCGTTTTTACGATTTTTCCGTCCATTAAAACGTGAACGAAATCTGGAACGATATAGTCTAACAAACGTTGGTAGTGCGTAATCACTAACACTGCGTTGTTTTCGTTTTTCAATTTGTTTACACCATTAGCTACGATTCGTAACGCATCGATATCTAAACCTGAATCCGTTTCGTCCAAAATTGCGATTTTAGGCTCTAACATGGCCATTTGGAAAATTTCGTTACGTTTCTTTTCACCACCCGAAAAACCTTCGTTTAGAGAACGTGACAAGAATTTTCTGTCCATTTCTAACAACTCAGATTTTTCACGAATTAATTTCAGCATTTCATTTGCTGGCATTTCGTCTTGCTTGTTTGCCTTACGTTTTTCGTTGATAGCGGTTTTAATGAAATTCGTTACCGAAACTCCTGGGATTTCTACTGGATATTGGAATGATAAGAAAACGCCTTTATGTGCTCTTTCTTCTGGAGCTAATTCTGAAATTTCTTCTCCGTCTAAAAAGATTTCACCTTCGGTTACTTCGTAATTTTCGTTTCCAGCAATGATAGAAGATAAAGTAGATTTCCCGGCACCGTTAGGTCCCATAATCGCATGTACTTCACCTACTTTGATTTCAAGGTTGATCCCTTTTAATATTTCTTTATCTTCTACTGAAGCGTGTAAGTTTTTTATTTGTAACATTTTGTAAATGTGTTATATATTCGAATTTATGATTGATTATCCTACTGAACCTTCTAATGAAATTTCTAATAATTTTTGCGCTTCAACTGCGAATTCCATTGGTAATTTATTCAATACTTCTCTACTGAAACCGTTCACGATTAAGGCAATGGCTTTTTCGGTTGGAATTCCACGTTGGTTACAATAGAATACTTGGTCTTCTCCAATTTTTGAAGTCGTAGCTTCGTGTTCAATTTTAGCCGAAGTATTTTTAGATTCGATGTACGGAAACGTATGCGCCCCACAATTGTTACCCATTAATAACGAGTCACATTGCGAGAAGTTACGTGCATTTTCGGCACGAGAACTAATTTGTACCAATCCTCTATAACTGTTTTGCGATTTTCCTGCTGAAATTCCTTTAGAAATAATGGTCGATTTGGTGTTTTTTCCCAAATGAATCATCTTGGTTCCAGTATCCGCTTGTTGGAAATTATTGGTAACGGCAATCGAATAAAACTCTCCGATGGAATTATCGCCTTTCAACACACAAGAAGGATATTTCCAAGTTACCGCCGAACCTGTTTCTACTTGCGTCCAAGAAATTTTAGCGTTTTTCTCGCACAAACCTCGTTTGGTAACGAAATTGTAAACGCCTCCTTTACCTTCTTTGTTTCCAGGAAACCAGTTTTGAACAGTTGAATATTTAATTTCAGCATCGTCAAGGGCAATCAACTCAACAACCGCTGCGTGCAATTGGTTTTCATCACGACTTGGCGCCGTACATCCTTCAAGATAAGACACATAACTACCTTCGTCAGCAATCACTAAGGTACGCTCAAACTGACCCGTCCCTCCTTGATTGATTCGGAAATAGGTTGACAATTCCATCGGACATCTCACGCCTTTTGGAATGTAACAAAAGGATCCGTCAGAGAAAACAGCCGAGTTTAACGCCGCATAGAAATTGTCTTTTTGCGGTACAACGCTTCCGATATATTTTTGAACCAATTCGGGATGTTCTTTAATGGCTTCCGAAATCGGACAGAAAATAATTCCTTTTTCTGCCAAGGTTTTTTTGAACGTTGTGGCTACCGAAACCGAATCGACCACAATATCCATAGCGATATTGTTCATCTTTTTTTGTTCGTCGATAGAAATTCCTAGCTTTTTATACATCTCCAACAATTCCGAATCGACATCATCTAAGGTTTTGTTTGGATCTGCTTTTTTAGGTGCCGAATAATACGCGATGGCCTGAAAATCGGGTTTTTCATACTGCACATTTGCCCATTCTGGTTCTTCCATTTCCTGCCAAGCGCGGAAAGCTTCCAAACGCCAATCGGTCATCCATTGTGGTTCTTCTTTTTTCAAAGAAATGGCACGAACAATGTCTTCATTTAACCCAATAGGAAACGTTTCCGATTCTAATTCAGTATAAAATCCGTATTCGTACTCTTTGTTTTCGAGTTCGACTTTTAAATCGTCTTCTGTATATTTTGACATTTTTTTATTTAAAAATTTTATAGAGAGAAACTCTCTCCGCAACCACAAGTTCTGTTCGCATTCGGGTTATTAAATACAAACCCTTTTCCGTTCAAACCACCCGAATACTCTAAAATGGTTCCAACCAAGTATAAAAATGATTTTTTTTCAACAGCAATTTTAATGTTGCTATCTTCAAAAATTTTATCATTTTCGCCAATTTCTTTATCAAATTTTAATTCATAAGACAAGCCCGAGCATCCCCCGCTCTTAACCCCTACGCGTACATAATCGTGGGTAGGGTCAAAACCGTCGTCTTTCATCATATCGACAATTTTTTTACTTGCTGATTCTGATACTTTTATCATTGCTTATTTTGATTTTGTCTAAATTAACTGCAAAGATATGACATAAAAACGTTTTTCCATAATAACTAACATTTTTATAACTAATGTTTTTATAGAAAAAATTGATTCGTAAGAAATTTTAGTAAATCAATCCTTAAATTTGTTATTCTAATTTTTTAACATGAAAATATATCCAATAGAAGCCGGGAACTTTAAACTAGACGGAGGAGCTATGTTTGGCGTCGTACCTAAAACCATTTGGCACAAAACCAATCCTGCCAACGAAAACAATCTGATCGATATAGCAGCTCGATGCATGCTTATTGAAGAAGGCAATCGCTTAATTTTGATTGATAATGGTATGGGCAACAAGCAATCCGATAAATTTTTTGGTTATTATTCGCTTTGGGGTGATGATTCTTTAGACAAATCACTGGCTAAGTATGGTTTTCACCGAGATGATGTGACAGATGTGTTCATGACTCATTTGCATTTTGACCATTGTGGGGGGAGTGTTAATTGGAATAAAGACAAAACGGGGTATGAAGTCGCGTTTAAAAATGCTACATTTTGGACCAACGACAATCATTGGGAATGGGCCACAAAACCGAATGCTCGTGAGAAAGCTTCTTTTTTGTCGGAAAATATCTTACCCATGCAGGAAAGTGGACAATTGAAATACGTCAATCGTCCAGATAGTGATTTTGGATTTTCAAAAGAATTGAATTTTGGGATTTTCTACGTCGATGGGCATACCGAAAAAATGATGATTCCACACCTGCAATACCAAGACAAAATCATTGTTTTTTGCGCCGATTTAATTCCGACTGCAGGACACTTGCCTTTACCTTATGTGATGGGGTATGACACCCGTCCACTTTTAACCTTACCAGAAAAAGCAAAATTTTTAAATACCGCAGCCGAAAACAACTACTATTTATGGTTAGAACACGATGCGCACAATCAAATTATTACAGTCGAACAAACCGAAAAAGGCATTCGATTGAAAGAAGTCTTCCGCTGTGAAGATGTATTAATCTAATGTTAAAATAACTACTTTTTGTTAAGATTAATCAGATATTTACAACTTTAAAACTAAAAAATAATGAGAATTTTACAAACCATAACTTTTACGGGTGCTATTGCAATGATGATTGCCAGTTGTAGTGCTCCAAAAGGAATTGTCAGCGTTGATCCAGCTAAAATTGATCAAATGCCATTAAAAACAACCCCTTTAGCAGAAAAAGATTTACAACGTTGGAGTCATTTAGACTTGGTTAAAGATACCGTCCCAGGAATGAGTGTTGATCGCGCTTATGCGGAAATTTTAAAAGGTAAAAAAGCGAATAAAATTATTGTGGCTGTTATCGATTCTGGAATTGATATTGAACATGAAGATTTAAAATCATCGGTTTGGAAAAATCCTAAAGAAATTCCCGGAAACAACAAAGATGACGATAACAATGGCTATGTAGACGATATTAATGGATGGAATTTTCTGGGTGATGCCGATAACGAGCAATTAGAAATGACTCGTATCGTTAAAAAAGGTAATGATGGCTCTATTCAATATGAAAATGCTTTGGCAGAATTAACACAGAAAAAAGCAGAATTAGAACCACAAAAACAACAACTGGAGATGATTCTTAATGCAGATAAAGCAATCGCCTCACATTTGAAAAAAACAAATTACACCCTAGCGGAAGTAAAAGGAATTCAAACAACCGATCAAAGTCTGTTGCAATCGCAAAACATTATGACTCAAATTCTGGGTCAAGCAGGGACTAAAGAAAAATTTGATGCGGAAATGCAAGAATATAAAGATTATATTTTTGACAATTTAAACTACAATCTTAATACCGAATTTAACGCTCGTAAAATCGTAGGCGACAATCCAAACGACATCAACGACAAAAAATACGGTAACGGAAATGTGATTGGACCGAAAAAAGAAAGTGGTCTACACGGAACACACGTAGCAGGAATTATTGCTCAAGCCAGAAAAAACGGTAAAGGCGGCGATGGTGTGGCTTCCGATTATGTTCAAATCATGGCCTTACGCGCCGTACCAAACGGAGACGAATATGACAAAGATATCGCTTTAGCCATTCGTTATGCTGCCGATAATGGTGCCAAAGTAATCAACGGAAGTTTTGGTAAGTCCTATTCTCCAAACAAACAATGGGTATATGATGCCATAAAATATGCCGAATCTAAAGATGTATTATTCGTACACGCAGCCGGTAATGATGCTAAAAATATTGATATTTCTCCAAATTACCCTAATGATGCCGATGGAAAACAACCAGAATTTGCAGACAATGTATTAACCATTGGTGCCTTAAATTATGAGTATGGTTCTAGAATTATGGCTAACTTTTCTAATTACGGTATAGAAAGTGTTGATGTTTTTGCTCCGGGTGTAAAAATATACGCCACCACACCTAAAAACAATTATCAATACCTGGAAGGAACTTCAATGGCGTCGCCAAATGCTGCGGGAGTAGCAGCCTTAATTCGTGCTTTTTACCCAACACTAACGGCTTCGCAGGTAAAACACCTTATCATGGACTCGGGGACAGCAATTACGACCACATTTACACTAGCAGGTGAAAGCGGAGACGCCACAACCTTAAACAAAATTTCAAAATCAGGTAAAATAGTAAATGCCTATAACGCGCTTATTATGGCTGAAAAATTAGTTAAAAAATAACCCTTAAAGGACTTGTTTAATTGGGAAGGGAATTCAAACCCTTCCTTTTTTATTGAATCATTATAAAATCGCTTCCAATAAGAGTTTATTGCACACAAACACCAAAAAAGCGATACTATATAACAAAAAAGAATCTATAAATTTCTACCTATGAAATATTATCTTTTACTACTGCTTCCTTTTTCTGCATTGGCGCAAAACAATCCAAATCCAGGCTATTGGCAACAAAAAGTGGATTATAAAATGGAGGTGTCTATGGACGTGAAAAATTATCAATACAAAGGAAAACAAACCTTAGTTTATACAAACAATTCTCCAGACACGTTAAAAAGAGTCTATTTCCATTTATATAACAATGCGTTTCAACCCAACAGTCCCATGGATGCGCGTATTCAATCTATCAAAGATCCTGATGGACGAATGAGCACCAAAACAAAAATCGATGGAAAAGAAGTCCGAACCAGCCGAATTGCCGCATTAAAACCAAACGAAATCGGTTTTTTGTATGTAGACAATCTAAAACAGGACGGAATTTCAGTAAACAACAAACGCGTAAGCACTATTTTGGAAGTCGATTTGGCCACACCACTGTTACCCAAAACGTCTACCACTTTTACAATGGATTTCAACGGACAAGTACCGGTTCAAATCCGTCGCTCTGGAAGAAACAACAAAGAAGGTATCGAACTTTCGATGGCACAATGGTATCCTAAATTGGCAGAATATGACACCGATGGTTGGCAAGCAGACCCTTACATTGCTCGTGAATTTCATGGAGTTTGGGGTGATTTTGATGTAAAAATTACGATCGATAAAGATTATATATTAGGCGGAACAGGCTACCTGCAAAACGGGAATCAAATTGGCTACAATTACCAAGACGAAGGCGTTAAAGTCGTGATTCCTAAAAAAGAAAAAACATTAACTTGGCACTTTATTGCACCCAATGTGCACGATTTTACATGGGCAGCCGATAAAGACTATATCCACGATGTCTACAAAACCAATTTCGGAACCACTTTACATTTTCTATACCAAAACAAAGCGCCATTTGTGCAAAATTGGAAGAACTTACAGCCAAAAACTGCTCAGTTAATAGAAATTTACAACGCAACTGTTGGCAAGTATCCCTATAAACAATATTCGGTAATTCAAGGTGGCGATGGCGGGATGGAATATGCCATGTGTACACTGATCTTAGGAGAAGGTGAATTTGAAGGTCTTTTAGGCGTAACTGCCCACGAAATGGCGCACTCTTGGTTTCAGCACGTGTTGGCTAGCAACGAAGCCAAACACAGTTGGATGGACGAAGGGTTTACGACTTGGTTAGAAAACTACGGTTTAAACGAAATTGCCGAGAAAAAAGTAGCCAATCCACACGAAGATTCTTATAAAGGTTATGTTTCTTTAGTAAAATCAGGCAAAGAACAATCGCAAGCAACACATGCCGACCGTTACGATGAAAATCGACCGTACAGCATTCAAGCCTATAGCAAAGGAAATCTATTTTTAACGCAGTTAGAATACCTAATTGGTAAAGAAAACCTGTTAAAAACGATTAAAAGATATTATGCCGACTATAAATTTACCCATCCAACGCCTACCGATATCAAACACACGGCCGAAAAGGTTTCTGGGGCGAATTTGGATTGGTTTTTAACCGATTGGACCAAAACCACGAATACTATCGATTACAGCATCAAAAATGTGGAAGATTTGGTAACTACTACAAAAGTAACACTGGAGCGCATAGGGCGTACGCCTATGCCTTTAGATATTGCGGTGTTGTATGAAGACGGTACCTCTGAAAGTTTTTACATTCCGAATACTTTGATGCGTTACACAAAAGAGAATCAGTTCCCTAGCATTAAACGAACGGTTTTAGAAGGTTGGGATTGGGCCTACCCGACTTTTTCGTTCCAAATCAACAAAGAAAAAGGAAAAATAAAATCTATTGAAATCGACCCAAGCGGTGTAATGGCCGATGTAAATAGAGAAAACAATAGTTTTAAGAAATAAAATAAGATTTTTTCAAATCGTTAGCGCGGATTTACAATCCGTGCCCACAAAAAGAGTATAGAACTAAAACCACAATCTAAAACGTTGTGGTTTTTTATTTTTTATCTTGCAAAGGAAACTTGAAGTAAAATTGCACGAATTACAAATCCGCGCTATCAGGTTTAATGGCTGATGTAAATAGGGAAAATAATACTTTTAAGAAATAAAAATAAGATTTTTTCAAATCGTTAGCGCGGATTTACAATCCGTGCCCACAAAAAGAGTATAGAACTAAAAACTCGTTAGCGCAGATTTACAACCTGATAGCGCGGATTTGCAATCCGTGCTAACCAAAAGAAAACAATCATGAAAAAAACAGCACTACTCCTTTTTACAACGCTTTTAGTACTGAATCCCTTCAAAAGTACTGCCCAAACGTTTGGACAAAACGGCATGGTAGTTTCTTCCAATACCGTAGCTTCTCAAGTGGGTGTAACCATTCTCAAAAAAGGCGGAAATGCCATCGATGCCAGTATCGCAACGGCTTTTGCGCTAGCCGTAACACATCCCGAGGCGGGTAATATTGGTGGTGGTGGTTTTTTGGTTTTTAGGAAAGCGTCCGGAGAAGCAACTACTATCGATTTTCGAGAAAAAGCACCCCTTGCAGCGACGCCCAACATGTTTTTAGACAGCAACGGCAAATTAATCGAAAACAGCAATCACGATAGTGCAAAAGCCATCGGAGTTCCAGGAACCGTAGCTGGTTTGTATTTAGCACATCAAAAATATGGCAAATTACCTTGGCGAGAATTGGTACAGCCGGCTGTCGATTTGGCCCAAAAAGGCTTTACCATGCCATGGGGTTTGTATTTACAAGCCCTTAGTTATACTGATACTTATAAATCCAATGAATTTTTAGCCACTTATTTTAAAAGCGATACCCATAAAATTACCCAACCCGGAGAAATCTGGAAACAACCCGCACTAGCCCAAACACTCAAACTCATTCGCGACAAAGGACAAGATGGTTTTTACAAAGGAGAAGTGGCCACGGAGATTGAAAATTTCATGAAAAAGAATGGTGGCATCATCACCAAAAAAGACCTCGAAAAATATACGGCCGTAGAACGCAAACCAATCAAAGGCACTTTTAAAGGCTATGATATTTATACCATGCCACCACCAAGTTCGGGAGGTACAGCATTAATTGAAATGATGAACATGATGGAACAAGCCAATTTTGATTCTATTCCGTTTAATTCGACCCAATACGTGCATCTAATCACCGAAGTCATGCGAAGGGCTTTCGCCGATCGTGCGGCTCATCTAGGCGATCCCGACTTTAATCCAAACCTCCCCATAGAAAAATTAACCTCCAAAGCATTTGCGGCAATGCGATTCAAAAACATCGACAAAAACAAAGCTTCCCTAAGTGATCCGGGTAAATTCGGACAACCATACGACGGCAACAATACTACCCATTTTTCGGTGGTGGATAAAGACGGAAATGCGGTATCGATGACCTATACTTTGGAAGATTCGTACGGCTCTAAAATGGGTTCCGACAAACTGGGTTTTATTTTTAATAATGAAATGGGAGACTTTAACCCTGTGCCAGGTGTCACTACAACAAACGGACAAATTGGCTCTGCCGCTAACATCATTGCTCCCGAAAAAAGAATGCTTTCGAGCATGTCGCCTACTATTGTCGCTAAAGATGGCAAACCGTATTTGATAATTGGTTCTCCAGGTGGTAGAACCATCATCAATACTGTTTTTCAAACCGTACTCAATGTATTAGCCTACGACATGCGACTGGATCATGCTATCGAAGCGATGAAAATACACCATCAGTGGCTACCGGATACTATCGTTTATGAAAAAAATCTCCTGTCTCCCGACACAAAAAAGGCACTCGAAAAAATGGGACATCAGTTACAAGAAACTGATAACCTTGGAGAACTGATGGGAATCACGTATGTGGAAGCATTAAAAGTATATGTGGGGGTTTCCGATTCCTCCAGTCCTGATGGCGGAGCGGCTGGTTATTAGCATCACATAAGAAGATTGTGCAGGTTTCCTTAGGC
>JAGORP010000088.1 GCA_018062725.1 Flavobacterium sp. | reverse complement strand
ATTAATACTTAGTATATCAATAACCTAAATAACCAAATAATGAAAAAAACTTTAATCCTATCCTTAATCATTTTATTCAGTGTATTGCCAAAAAACATTCAAGCTCAAAATAATGCAGCAGCTGCAGCGGCTGTAGTTGGAGGAGTTGCAGCAATAGGAGCAGGTATTATGGCTATTGAGGATATGCAAGAAAGAATGGAATTAACGGCAACACAATGGTTGTTGTCAAATCATTCGGAAATATCAACATTTTCATTAAAAACAATTGACTTTAATGGTAAAAAAGCTAAAGATTTATCCAAAACCACAGTTCTTACGTTTAAAATACAAGAGTTTACACCAGCAGATAATCCTGAACTTAATGGAAAGAAGCAAATACTTTTAGCCTTTACAAGTTATGGATGGATAAATGAACAAGGGATTGATTTTAATAAGGTAAGTTGGTATTTGATAGACCAAGGGGAATGGACAAAAATGATGATTGCCTATGCAAAAGTATCTTCAAAAGAAAAAAATGAAGATACTATTAAACAAAAATTGGTTACTGGATTGATTGTTAATCGTGGAGTTAAAGTAAAAGGAAAATTAGAAATTCCTTTTTTTAAATTAGAAGGAGATATGTACTTGACAATTGATTATTCAAACGAAATGAAATTAGTTTATAATGAAAATTCTTTAGGAATATTTATCAAAAAAACAGAAGATTTAGTTCAAATGCGTAGAAGTACATTAATTGATATTCAAGAATTCTTTTATCCGAACATTTAGAATAAACAAATTAGCGTACACCCGTTAGCGCAGATTTCCAATCTCGTTAGCGCAGATTTCCAATCCAACTCGATAGCGCGGATTTGCAATCCGTGCTAAACCCGATAGCGCAGATTTCCAACCTTGCTTAAATTTAGCAAAGACTCCTAACTTTGAAAAATACCATAAAAAAAGACCAAGCTCCCGCTTAGTCTTTTTTCTTTTTATCACTGTTCATCATGAGCATGATAACGCCCAGTAAGCCAGCCACAACCAGTCCGAAGACTACAATCATAATAAAGGCGCCATTATCCCAAGAATACAAAGGCAATACTAAATGTTTCATACGGTTTTGTTTAAAAGGTTAATTAAAGATACCGCTTAAAAACGAGATAAAAACTGACAAATGTCAGTTGGGTTAGTCTTAAAATGTCCTTATGCTAGCACGAGCATTTCGCAAGTGTCTGTATTTAAAATAAAACGTCACTTTTACGGCTCTGCCCTTTGACAGGTTACGAAACATCAGTGTCAATCGTATCCAAGTCTACAATAAAAAAACTCAAAAACTTTAAAAAAATATATTATTTTAAAGTTTTTTTTGAAAATAATTTAAAGTTTTTAATTAAATAATAAAAATTAAACAAAATAAGCTGTATCTTTGATCTTTATTAATACACAATTTTTATGAACGAAGGAACAATTAAGTTTTTCAATGAAGCAAAAGGCTTCGGATTTATTACTCCAAACGATGGTGGTAATGATGTATTTGTACATGTTACAGGTCTTAACCAATCAGTACGTGAGGATGACTCGGTATCTTACTCTGTGGAAAACGGACAAAAAGGACCAACTGCAACCAATGTAAACCTTATCTAAGATATATTTTACTTATTACAAGTAAAGCCAATCTATAACAGATTGGCTTTTTTTATTTTAGAATAGGTGCTTACTCCAAAAACTTCGCTTTCAACTCCGTTGTAGGAATCATACACGATTCTTGTTTACCATACCATTTGTAGCGGTTTTTAGCGATGAAGTCATAAAGCGTATCACGTAGGGAAGTGGGTACAAAACGAAAAATGGTAAACCAACTCAAATACGGCATTTCTTTAGCAATTTCTATAATCGCACCCGATTTGTAATAATAGGCTCTGCCGGGTTCATACAATACAATGCTGTCAATGTTTCGGTTGGCAATGCCTAAATATTGTAGTATTTCTTGCCCTAATTCCGACTGCAATGACACAAACCGAAAGACATCTTTCGAATCTCTCTTAATAATATATTGCACCGAGGAGTTGCACAAATTGCACACCCCATCAAACAGGATTATTTTTTTGTCTTTTGGAAGTTTTTCCATAATTATTCTTTTACGTCATTGCGAGGAGGAACGACGAAGCAATCTTTACAAACAACAGATTACTTCGTCGTTCCGAAAGCTCTCGGAACTCCTCGCAATGACTTATGCCTTATCCCTTTTTACTTATCCCTCTGTTCCACTCAAACCGGCTGTATATACTCCAACTGATCCAAATCGACTTTCGAAGTAAAAATACCATAATTCACCGTTGCCTTTTTCTTTTCAATTTTATCAATAGAACCGATAGACTTCCCGTCAATCATGCGTACACGGTCGCCGACTTTAAGGATTACTTTAGGTTTGTTTTCTTCAACCTCTTTCTTCTTTGCTCTTTCTTCTTTCTTCTTCTCGCGAATTTCTTCAACCTTTACTTTGACTTCTTCAATAACTTGTTTTTCAATAATTTCCTTGACTTTTTTCTCTTTTACGGTTAGCTTTTTACGCTTGGAATTTTCGATTTCCACCATTTTTAAAAACTCGCCAATTAAATCTTTTTTATTCTTATTGTTGAAGTATTTCTCCGAAATATCGTCTATTTTTTGTCCCAAATACACCAAACGCTGATTGGCATCATACAATTCCTGATAGCGTTCGAGCTTCTCTTGAATTTTAGCATTAATGCTTTCCATTTTTTTGCTTTCTTCTCGGGCTTTGATTTCTTCTTCTTTTAAATTTAAAGAGGTTTTTTCCATTTTGGAACGCTCTTTTTGTAGCGTGGCAATGGTTTTGTCAAAACGAACTTTTCCGCCTTCAATTTTCTTTTTTGCGCGATTGATCAAACCATACGGAATGCCGTTTTTTTGTGCAACTTCAAACGTAAACGAACTTCCCGCTTGTCCTAATACCAATTTGAACATCGGTTCCAACGATTTTTCATCAAAAAGCATGTTCGCATTAGTCGCATGCGGCAATTCATTCGCCAGCATTTTTAAATTGGAATAATGCGTGGTAATAATTCCGAAAGCTTCCCGGTGATAGAATTCTTCCAAGAACACTTCTGCCAAAGCGCCACCCAATTCGGGATCGGAACCGGTTCCAAATTCATCGATCAAGAATAAGGTTTTCGAATTACACTTTTTCAAGAAATAATTCATGTTTTTCAATCGGTAACTATACGTGCTCAAATGATTCTCGATCGATTGATTGTCGCCAATATCGGTCATAATTCTATCAAACAGACAGGTTTCACTGCGCTCGTGCACCGGAATGAGCATGCCCGATTGCAACATCAATTGCAACAATCCAACGGTTTTCATCGAAATGGTTTTTCCACCGGCATTCGGACCTGAAATAACCACAATTCTGTTTTCTGGCGTGAACTCGAAAGTCTGCGGATAGGTAATTTGCTTTTTGGCTTTGTTGGTCAAATACAAAATAGGGTGGAAGGCTTCTCTAAAATATACCCGACGTTCTTGCGTGATATTCGGTAATAATCCGTTGATTCTTCTGGCGTATTTGGCTTTGGCGGCCACCACATCCATATCACTCAAGAAATTCTGATACTGAATTAATAACGGTAAAAACGGACGAATCGCATTCGTTAAGTCTTTTAAGATTTTGATGATTTCCTCGCGTTCTTCGTATTCTAAATTGGCTAATTCCCGAGAATAACGTAACGTAGCTTCCGGTTCGATATACGCAATACTTCCCGTTTTGGAATTGCCTAAAATGGTGCCTTTTACTTTTCGTCGGTACATGGCTAAGACCGCTAAAACACGACGGTTTTCCATAACGGTTTCGCGAATATCGTCCAAATAACCCAATGAATTGTACTGACTCAAGGCCATTCCGAAACTTTGGTTGACTTTCCCACGAACGACATTCATATTGCGACGGATTTCCAACAAATCGGGAGTGGCGTCGTCTTTAATTTCGCCGTATTTATCCAACACACGATCAATCGCTTTGAGGATGTCCTTTGTGATTTCTATTTCGCTTGCTTTTCGAGATAAAGCAGGATAATAATCTTCAAATTTCTTTAAAAACTGCAGTAAGATATTGGTGTTCTCCGAAATGGAATGGATTTTTTTAAAACTTCCTGCCTCTAGAAAACTATCTTCGATGCCTAAAAACTTAATTTCGTTGGTAATGGGTTCAAACCCGTGATTGGGCAAGGCGTTGTTATTGTCGAACGAAGCGCGATACTCAGAAGTTTCATGCAGCGATTGCAGTAAATCAACTTCGTTTTTATAAGGCGCTATGCTTAAGGTTTTTTCAGTTCCAATTTCGGTGATGCATAACTCCGAAATGGTTTCTAAAACCGTTTGAAATTGTAAATCTTGAAGTGTTTTGGTATTTATGGATATCATTATTTTTATTGAGAAAGTTCAAAGTTACAAAGAATTTTTCAGCCACGAATTCACGAATATTAAAAGATATGGTTTGTGTTTTTAAAGTGTTCCAGTTATTCTTTTTTATGAAGTTTATTCAGTAATGAATCATTTGAAATTTTTAAAATTATATTTGTGGAAACATTTTTTATGCAATTCAATATTCATGCTTCTTGGCATTCTTTTTTCGAGACAGAAACTGACAAAGACTATTTTAAAAACTTGATGGTACAAGTGGAGGAAGAATATCAAAATCAGGTATGCTTTCCGCCAAAGGAATTGATTTTTAATGCCTTTAATCAGTTTGCTCTCCACGAATTGAAAGTGGTAATTATTGGTCAGGATCCCTATCACGGAGAAGGCGAGGCCAATGGTTTATGCTTTTCGGTGAATGATGGGGTGGCGATACCCCCATCGTTGAAAAATATTTTTACGGAAATCAATTCAGAATACGACAGAGTCTTTTTTCCCACTTCGGGAAATTTAGAACGTTGGGCACAACAAGGTATTTTGCTTTTGAATGCGGGCTTAACCGTTCGTAAAGATTTGGCCAACAGTCACAAACATTTAAAATGGAATGTGTTTACCGATGCTGTCATTGAATACATTTCAAATTCTACCGAAAACATAGTGTTTTTGCTTTGGGGTAGTTTTGCGCACAAAAAAGGAAGTAAAATTGATCGTGACAAGCATTTGGTTTTGGAAACTGGACATCCGTCACCCTTAAGCGCCAACCGTGGCTTTTGGTTTGGAAATAATCATTTTATACAAACAAATGACTATTTAAAAAGCGTTGGAAAAAGGGAGATTGAGTGGTAGCACTTCGACTGCGCTCAGTGTGACACTAATCATTCAATGTCAATTGTCCTAAAATGGTTTCGCTCATGAATTTGCCACCAGGATAGGTTCCAGTATAATCGAGGTTGAGCCAAATATGACCGCGTTCATCGATGTGATAATGGATTTGTTTTCCTTTGCTTTCTTCCACAAACAATACTTTTCGGATTAGGAAAGTTACATTTTCCAAGTCGCGTTTGGTTCCGATATAAATTTCTGGATAAATATGCGCATCAGTATGAATCAAACGTGGAATGCCTCCCACAGCTTTGACGCCCGCAGCCATAAGGATAGCATGATCGTCACAATCGCCTGAAAAATGCTCTAAAGTTTCGGAAGCGGCGGCAATATAATTGTTGCCAATGGGATCGCTTACGTAATTCCAGCGGGATTTGATTTCTTTAAAAACTGCAAAACTCTGAATAATACTGCGATATTCAGAATATCCTTTAATTTGTTTGGCTTCCTGAAAATGTTTGGTCGTTGCCGATAAAGCAAAGTTTCGCACTTTTGGATTCGTGAAATCTATTGCTTTAAGTACTTTGAATTTATTGGGAAATGGCAATAATTTATCGATGATAATATCCTGTGGATACGGATTGTCTCCCATCGTGTACATCATCGAACGGTAATCATCATACACTCTGTAAAAGCTGTAACTGCCGAATAAAGTTCCGTAAAAGAGAAGCAGTAAATAGAAAAAAACGCCAATAATAATGTATTTTTTTATAGCAATTAAGATAAAATGGAAAGCCATAAAAATGAGTGCAAAAAGAACAATTCGATCAATTGGAATGCGCGCGTCTAATTCTAAAAAATTATGATGTGCGATGATGAATGTAGGTAAGGTAAGCAATACATTTAAAACAGAAATAACTACAACATCCCAAGGCTTTGGTAAGGAAAGCTTGTCTTTATATTTAGCATATAAATCTTGGAAAATGTTCGTAGTCATGGCTCTAAAACGGTAAAAATAACGAATTATTTAACTACCCCTTCATAAGACATTTTATTTTCTATTAAATTTAACTGATGCAGTTGATTTTGTACTTTTTCGAAAGTGGTTTTGTCCGTTTTTTTTTGGGACCAACGGGTGAGTTTTAGCCATTCCTGTATATCTTCCAATTTTTGATGGTAGCGCGAAGCTAAAGTTCTGTCAATACTCGGAATGCTTTTAAATTCGATGGTGGTATTGTTGATGATTTCTAAAATCAATTCGACAGAAGAAACATTTTTCTCTAAAAACTCATTTCGAACGGCAATTACAAAACAAGGCCACGGAGTTGGGCAGTCGGCAATTCTTCTAAAGGTACCGTTGTCTACTAAAGGTTTGGTCATGAAGCGTTCCCACATAAAATAATCGGCTTTACCATTTTGAAGGGCTTCAACGGCACCGTCAATGGTGTTTACGATTTCAAAATTCAGTTCAGAAGTATTCCAATTTTGCTGTTCGGCATTCACAAAACTCATTAAATGAGAACCTGAACCCATACGTGAGATAGCGCTTGTAGTATTTTCTAAATCAGAGAGTTGGTTGTATTTAGATTTTGCATCCACGTGTATTCCCCAGATTAATGGCGATTGCACATAGACTTGAATAATGGAAGCGTCATTTCCGGCCGCAATGTCTTTAATAATGCCTTCCGTAAGGATAACCGCCATATCGGTTTCGCCGTCACGAAGCATCTGACACATTTTTCCGGTGCCTTCTGGAACATCGGTCCACTGCAGGTCAATACCTGTAACTTCAAATTCTCCATTTTCGATACACAAATGCCAAGGCAAATTGAAATGTTCAGGAACGCCAACTATTTTTACGGTTTTCATATTGTCATTGTGAGGAACGAAGCAATCTCCTCTCTATTTATTGTGATAATTTTTCTATACATTGTTCTCTAATGGTCCAAATTTCGTCAAAAGTTTTGGTCTGATGAGTTTCTTTAATCCAATTTTGTAGGTACTTTTTATGGTAATCTATTTTAAATTCGGAAACTTGCTCGGGTTGAATTTCAATTTCTTCCAAAATATCATTTTTAATTTTATCATAAAAAGATTCAGAAGTGGTGACATCAACCGGAATTCCATTAATTTTTAAGTAGCAATGCGCTTCAGGAATATAATCGAGATTGTATTCAGTAATAAGCGTCCCTAGTTTAGGCGTATTTGCTTCATTCATTTTAAACATCCCTATGTATAGATTTACATTTTGAATGTGATTCTTAGTTGCAAAGTCTTTTAAAAACGAATGTTTTGAACTGCATGTTCCTTTGTTTTCTTTTAAAACCAATGAAAAATCATGGCGGTTTGCATTTCTTCCGTAGGGAATATTTTTAACTTTTAAGATTAATTCTTCAAAAGTCATTTTTATTGGTTTGGATTATTCATTTGCCACCATTTCCATATAACGTTGTCTTTATCAAGATAATCTTCTATAAGTGACATTCCAGCTTTTTCTAAAATATGATTGGAAGCGCCATTTTGAGCGTGGGTATAGGCGTTCATTTTTTCGATGTTCATTTGAGAAAATCCGAAATCTAACCAAAACTTGGTAGCTTCTGTGGCATAGCCTTTATTCCAAAAGGGTTCCGCTAAACGATAACCATAATCATAGAAATTAGTATTACCATTTTCAACGTGATCATTAACAAATTTGATTCCTGTCCAACCAATAAATTCCCCCGTTTCTTTCAAAACAGTAGCAAATCGCCCAATATTGTTTTCTTTGTATTGTTTTTGAACATATTCAATAACCTTGATACTTTCTTCAATGTCTTTTTCAGGCGTTTGCCATAAGTATTTGTGTACTTCCGGATTTTTATTCAATTCAAATAAAGCTTCCGCATCACTTAATAAAAGCGGGCGAAGGAGTAAACGCGGAGTTTCAAGTTGTAAATTCATTTATAATTTTTCTGATCTAATTGATACCAATTGTGAAGCGTTTGATTGATATAATACTGATTTGTAAAAACAAATCCGATTTTTTTTAAAACGTGGTTGGAACCCTTGTTTTCGTTTTCGGCACAAGCATGAATACTAGGCAGTTGCATAGTCTTAAAACCATATTCGATCCAAGCCAAAGCAGCTTCTGTAGCAAATCCCTTGTTCCAATGTTCTTCAGAAAAACGATAACCCAAATCGTAAAAATTTTGGTGATTGTTTTCTTCGTTTTTTCTGAATTTTAATCCAGAAAAGCCAATCAATTGCTTATTTTCTTTTAAAATCACCGCAAATCTTCCAATGCTATTTTGCTGATATTCAGTAATAATCTTTTGAATGTATGTTTCTGCTTCCGCTAAAGAAGTAATTGGAATTCGCAAATATTTAGCAACATTCGGATTGTCATTCATGGCAAAAAAAGCATCCGTATCGGATAATTCTAAGGGTCGAAGGACTAATCGTTCGGTCTCTAAAATTAGATTCATTTTTCAAATATTTGATTCAAATGATGCTTCAAATGGGCAATATAATCTTCAACCAAAAACTCTAAATTACAAATGGACAGGTCACACAAATTAATGGGTGTATTCAGTTTTTCTTCTGAAATATCTTTTAAAAGAAAGGCAATATGCTTGTTTAAATGCTGCCATAATTTTAACAAATCTTCCATTTGCATGTGCTGATAGTTATTGACTTTTACCAACGCATCTTGATTGTATTCTGTTATAGTATAAGGGCTTTCAGAAAATTGACACTCGGTAAATCTTCTAGTATTATTCATCGCCGAATCGATTAGGTGTCCTAAGGTTTCTTTTTTAGACCATTTTTCAGGAGACGGTTTGAATCCGTAATCAAGATTAATGTTTTGAAGATAATCCAATTTCGTTTCCTTAATAATATGCTCTAATTGATGCGAAAAAAAATGTGCCATTATTCTGCCAACTTCTGCAATGTATAAGCAATTAATTGATCTACCGCTTTGTAAGGATCTTCACTAAAC
>JAGORP010000157.1 GCA_018062725.1 Flavobacterium sp. | reverse complement strand
CAACCGTTTAGAGCAAATGAGCGACAACGACGACAAGCGTGCTTTAGAACAAGAGCAATTCTTTATTAGAAAGAAAATCGACGAAGTACAAGGCGAAATTTTCCAATTAGAAAACAACATTCAGTTTATTAGCAGTAGTTCGAAAGGTGAAAATCCTTTTATTAAAGAAGTTCAAAAAAGTATCGAACGCCATAAAGACGAATTGAAATTGTGGAAAGAGAAGCTACAGCAAATTAAAAATATATAAGATAGAATCCCGAGTTAAGGCTCGGGATTTTTTTGTTTAAAACTTTAACAGAAACTGCAGAAAAAGTACGGCAAGCACTATAAGAAATTTGTTATTTTTGTATAATTACTTGATGTAATTTACTAGTTACCTGCTAATTAAAACCAAAAATGTAATCAAATGGATATTTATCATATTTGTCCGAATTGTAAAAAAGAAGAATATTTTTTCGACGGAGAAAAATTGAAATGCCCAAATTGTAATCAAAAACAATTTGAAATAGCCTTGTATATTAGTGAGGGTAATCACAATTTTCAGAATCTTGCAGAATTAAACCAACCGTATTTTTATTTAAACTGTGGAGAAATTTACAGTTGCACAGTTGAGCATAATCAAAGAATTGAAAATACTACAATTGTCCCAATAGTTTATGCCACGGATTCAAATAAAATGTTTTTCATGTTTGACGCCGAGAAGATTTTAAAACAAATGCCGAAAATGATAAATAAACTATTTTCAAAAACATTTTTAGAGCTTTTGATCTTAAAAATAAATTTTGACCTTGACGATGAAATCGGTTATTTAGTAGTTCCTGGAGCAAGTGAAAAAGACAACTCTATAATTGAATATAATGGATATGTATTTAAAAAATTCAGTAAAATAAACAACAGGTAACAGCAGTTACAAGAAATTGCTAGGCTTGGGATTTATCAGAATTGGAAATTGTTGAATCAAAGTTTTGTTTATATTTGTAATTGACAGTGAATGAAGTACGCAACTTCTTAAAGCCGCGGAACGTTAAAATTACTTAAAACTCATATTCCCTTTCCACTTTAGCAATTCTTACTTTGTAATTTTTGTACCAAATAGTTTTACCTTTTTCTTGTGCTTCTAGATGTTCCATATTGGCTTTCCAGTTTTTTATGGCTTCCAAGCTTTCCCAATACGAAACGGTAATTCCAATTTCGCTTCGAGCGCTTTCCATACCTATATATCCGGGTTGGGCTTTGGCTAATTCCACCATTTTAATTGCCATTTCGGCATAACCTGCTTCCACTTCGGTTATGGTAGAGGTAAAAATTACTGCGTAGTACATAATTAAATTTTTAAATTATCGAATCACTAATGTTTGCTATGTAAAGTGCAACGTCCGAAGCTTCGTACTAAAATTATAAACAAAGTATTTCTATTGTGACTATGTGTTTAAACAGAGATGCTTTCAGCATGACAAACTAAACGTTAAAACTGAACACTGAGACTGAACACTGACCACTACAACTTCTTCGCTTCTTCCCAAAAAACATCCATTTCGGCCAACGTCATATCCATTAAAGGTTTGCCTAATTCGGTGGCTTTACTTTCTAAATATTGGAAACGCTTGATGAATTTTTTATTGGTGCGTTCTAAGGCATCTTCAGGGTTTACTTTTAGGAATCTTGCGTAGTTTATCATGGAGAACAAAACATCGCCAAATTCGGCTTCTATTTTATCTTGGTTGCCTGATTGCACTTCAACTTGTAGTTCGTTTAGTTCCTCTTGTACTTTGTCCCACACTTGATGCGGTTCTTCCCAATCAAATCCAACGCCTTTTACTTTATCTTGTATGCGACTGGCTTTTACTAATGCTGGTAAACTTTTTGGTACACCTTCCAAAACTGATTTCTTACCTTCTTTCAGTTTTAGTTTTTCCCAATTTTGCTTTACTTCTTCTTCGTCAGCCACTACCACATCGCCATAAATATGCGGGTGACGATCGATTAATTTATCACAAATGGAATTTGCTACATCGCCAATATCAAACGCATTGGTTTCGCTACCTATTTTTGCATAGAACACAATGTGTAACAAAACGTCGCCCAACTCTTTCTTGATTTCTTCCAAATCATTGTCCAAAATAGCATCGCCTAATTCATAGGTTTCTTCAATCGTTAAATGACGTAAACTTTCGAGTGTTTGCTTTTTATCCCACGGACATTTTTCGCGTAAATCGTCCATAATGTCTAAAAGGCGGTTGAAAGCTTGTAGTTGTTGTTGGCGTGTGTTCATGATTTTGTTTTTTGTTCCAAGTTTCAAGTTTCAGGTTTCAAGTTTTAAGTTTGAAATTGTTCTTGAATTTGATTTTTGCACTTGTTTATGTAAAAATAAAAAATCCCACGTGGAAAACGCAGGATTTTAAAGTATATTTTTTCAAATGCTTATTCAGCTGCTGGAGTTTCTTCTTCTTTTACTTCTTTAGATAACGCTTCTAATGAAACGAAACCTTTAGGTTGTAACAAATTGTACCAATTTAAGATTTTCTTGATGTCAGACGTATATACTCTGTCT
>JAGORP010000087.1 GCA_018062725.1 Flavobacterium sp. | reverse complement strand
GTCGTAGGATCTTTGTACCGCTTCCTGAAAATCATTTCCATAGGAAGTAATCGCCAACACGCGACCTCCATTGGTTACAATAGCTCCGTTTTCTTCTTTGGTACCGGCGTGAAACACAATCGAATCGACAACGTTGTCAATACCTGAAATCACTTTTCCTTTTTCATAATCTTCCGGATAACCTCCTGAGGCCATGATGATGGTCGTGGCACTTCTTTGGTCGATTTCCAGAACTGCTTCTTCTAATTTTTGTTGACCAACCGCTTCAAAAAGAGCTACCAAATCCGATTTCACTCTTGGCATGACAACTTCCGTTTCTGGATCACCCATACGAACGTTGTACTCAATCACCATCGGTTCACCTTTCACATTAATCAATCCAATAAACACAAATCCTTTATATTCAATTCCGTCTTTTTGCAATCCTTCTACTGTAGGTTTTACAATACGCGTTTCGATTTTTTCCATCAAAACCGCATCGGCAAAAGGTACTGGAGATACCGCTCCCATTCCGCCGGTATTCAAACCTGTATCGCCATCTCCAATTCTTTTGTAATCTTTGGCTGTTGGCAAAATTTTATACGATTTTCCATCGGTTAAAACGAAACAACTCAATTCGATCCCGTCCAAAAACTCTTCAATGACTACTTTGGATGATGCTTCTCCAAATTTAGCATCGACCAACATGTTTCGTAATTCTTGTTGTGCTTCTGCTAAATCCTTTATTATTAAAACGCCCTTTCCAGCGGCTAACCCATCGGCTTTTAAAACGTAAGGTGGTGCTAATGTGGTTAAAAATTGACAACCCGCTTCGACCGTTTCTTTGGTAAAGCTATCATAAGCGGCTGTTGGGATGTTGTGTTTGACTAAAAATTCTTTGGCAAATTCTTTACTTCCTTCCAATTGTGCCCCTATTTTTGAAGGTCCAATTACCGGAATATGATTGATTTGTGAATCGCTTTTGAAGAAATCGTAAATGCCATGAACCAAAGGATCTTCTGGACCTACGACTACCATTTCAACCTTGTTTTCTAGCACAAAAGTTTTTATCTGTTGGAAGTCGATAATATTCAAGGCAACATTGGTCGCTATGGCGGAAGTTCCTGCATTTCCTGGCGCTACGAAAAGTTGTGAGCATTTTTCGCTTTGCAGCATTTTCCAGGCTAAAGCATGTTCTCTTCCTCCTGAACCTAAAAGTAAAATTGTCATGTCGTGTTGTGTTGTTGTTTTGTGCTGCAAAAATAGCTTGTTTTCAACAGAAAAAAAACAATTCACAATGGCTTTGTGTGTCATATTTGCTATTTTTGAACAAATCTTATACTATGATTCGGTTTTTTGATTGGTCGTTACGAATGAATGGTTTTCCGATGGAGGAAGCTATTACCAAATTTCATACAATAATTGCATTATCAGAAACTGAACATTCTAAATTTCTTGAAGACAAGAAAAAAGAAATTATTACCTATCATTTACAACACAATTCCTATTACCGAAAGTTTGCCGGAAAAAATAAAATGGAGAGCTGGAATGACATTCCCGTAATGACCAAAAAAGATTTCCAACGCCCCTTATCTGAGAGACTTTCGAAAGACTTTACTGAAAAGACTGTCTTTAAAAATAAAACGTCTGGTTCGAGTGGAGATCCTTTTGTTTTTGCTAAAGACAAGTACGCTCATGCTATCACTTGGGCTTCAATTATGTACCGATTTGGTTGGTTTGGAATCGATTTTAACACCTCTTATCAAGCGCGATTTTACGGCATTCCGTTAGATTTTTTGGGTTATGCCAAAGAACGATTTAAAGATTTTTTAGGAAAACGCTTCCGATTTACCATTTTTGATTTATCTGATGTTGTTTTAGAAAAAGTATTGCATCATTTTCGGTATAAAAAGTTTGATTACATTAATGGATACACCAGTTCTATTGTTCTGTTTGCCAAATTTTTACACCAAAAAGAAATTATTTTAAAAGATATTTGTCCAACACTTAGAGTTTGTATGGTCACCTCAGAAATGCTTTTTGACGAAGATAAAATGTTAATGGAAAAACAATTTGGTGTTCCTGTTGTTAATGAATATGGTGCTTCCGAACTGGATTTAATTGCGTTTCAAAATCCAAATGAGGAATGGCAAATCAATGCCGAAACGCTGTTTGTTGAAATTTTAGACGAAAACAATAACGTTTTACCTTACGGACAAGAAGGTCGTGTGGTCATAACTTCTTTATTCAACAAAGCCCATCCCTTTATTCGATATGATATTGGCGACATTGGAATCTTAGACGAAAAAAGTACCTTACAAAAACCTATTCTAAAAAAATTAATTGGTAGAACCAACGACATAGCTATTTTACCAAGCGGAAAAAAATCGCCAGGACTAACGTTTTATTATGTGACGAAAAGCATTATTGAAGACGATGGTAATGTCAAGGAATTTATTATCAGACAAACCAAATTAGATTGTTTTGAAATTGATTATGTGAGTGAAACTTCACTGACTTCGAAACAAATTGAAAAAATTCATGATGCCATCGCTTTATATCTCGAACCAGGTTTGCATTTCGATTTTCATAGAAAAGATTTTTTAACCCGAACAGCCAGAGGAAAATTAAAACAATTTCAATCGTTGATTTAATTTCGGTATTTCAAAAAACCTCGCACCATCCATTGTAACATGTAATAAATTGATTGGATAATCGAAAGTTTTTCCACTTCTCTATAAAATTGCCATTGGTATTTTAGCAAGTTTTTTTTGTTTCGGGAAAGCGAATTTTCACGAATTCGATAAATCGCTTTAGGTTCTTTGATTCCGTAGGCAAAGGGAATTTCTTTTAGGTATTTAAGCCAAAGTCCCATATCCTGCCTTTTTAAAATATCGGGCATTTGCTTTACACCTAACACTTTCACATTGATAAAAGCGGTCAAACAGCTTATCGAATTGGTTTTAAGAATATCAGTATAGGTAACTTTTTCAGGAACGATGAAGTCGGAATAAACGAATTCTAAATTTTCATTTGATCGTCGATAAGATGAAAAAACGAAATTGATTCCAGTATTTTTTATGGTAGTAATACTGTTTTGAATAAAGTCGGGAAACCAAATATCATCTGCATCCAAAAACGTCATAAAATCGCCAGAAACCAATTTTATGGCTTCATTTCTAGCTTTGGAAGCCCCCGAATTTTTATTCAGTTTCACAAGATGAATCCGATGGTCGTCTTCCATAAACTGTTCTATAATTGACACCGTTGCGTCGGTAGAACAATCGTCAACAATGAGCATTTCCCAATGACGGTAAGTTTGTTTTTGTACCGATTGAATGGTTTCGGCAATGTACTTCGCCGAATTATAGGTTGGTGTGATGATGGATACCAATTCGTTCATTTAATAGGCTTTATCTTGTCCTTTAAAGATGTTAATTACCGTCAAAACAATAATTTTGATGTCGAGAAAAAAAGACCAGTTTTCAATATAAAACACATCAAATTTTATTCGGTTGATCATTTCTTCATCGGTTTCTATTTCACCGCGATAGCCTTTTACCTGAGCGAGTCCTGTAATTCCGGGTCTAACATGAAGACGAACATTATATTTTTTAATTTTCTTTTGGTATTCGTTGTTGTGACTCCACAAGTGAGGTCTGGGTCCAACAATTGACATTTCTCCAAACAGTACGTTAAAAAATTGAGGCATTTCATCTAAACTGGTACGACGTAAAAAAGCACCAATTTTGGTCACTCTCGGGTCATTTTTGGTGGTCATTTCTTCTGTCTTGCTATTTATTCGCATGGAACGAAATTTATAACAATGAAATTCATCTTGATGGCGTCCTGGTCTTCCTTGTTTGAAAAATATGGGCCCTCTTGACTCTAATTTAATCAAAATTGCGATTAAAGGAATTAACCAAGAAAGGACTAAAACAATCATCAAAAGCGAAAAAATAATATCAAAGGTGCGCTTAACGGCTTTGTTAAATAATTCATTTAGTGGCGACCTTTTTAAAGATAATATGGGGAAAAACTCATAATAGTCAACGACTAAATTTTTAGCATAAATTTCATCTGATTCGGGAATAAACTTGATCGTACATTGCTGATAATCGGCAAACTCTACTAGTTTTTTCATTTGTTCGTCAGTGAGTTCTTTGAGCACGCAATAAATGTCATCAATTTTATTTTGGACCACAAAATTTTCAATCTCTTCTACATTTCCAACAATCGCATCATTTTTAATTTTATCAGAAAAAAAACCTTTAAAACGATAGCCATAATCGGGTCTTGTGTCGAATAAATTTTGAAGATTTCTAGCGCTTTCTGTATGGCCGATGATGATGGCATTACGATAATTTCCACCTAAAATTATTCGGTATTTTTTTAAGTAATAAAACAACAATCCTTTAAATAACGTAATGTATAAAAAGGCAAAACCGATAAAGTAAGACAAGGTTATAAAACTGGCAACTATTTCCCTTACTACCGTAAAATAAGCAATCACTACTAATGTAAAAAGAATAAATTGCTTGACCAATTTGGCTAAAATTTCTGCGGGTTTGGTAAAGCGATACACCTCATAAAATCCTGTAAAATAAGCGATTACCGTCCAAGAAATTAACTGATATCCAATAAATAAATTCGTTTTTTGGGCAAAATTGTTCAAAAATATTTTTACCAAAATAGTAAGGACTAAAAAATCCAAAGCAATACTTATGGGTCGAATATATTTAGAATACCTGCCTTTAGACATTTATTATTTGATAAAATCTTTAAAATCTTTGTGTTCTTCTTTAAGTAAATCTTCGCTGGAAAGAGATTTGAAATAGTCATAAGTCAACTTCATTCCTTCGCTACGGGACACTTTAGCCTCCCAGCCTAAAATTTCTTTGGCTCTTGTAGTATTCGGTTGACGTTGTAACGGATCATTTTCAGGAAGTGGGTGGTACACAATTTTCTGATTGGTACCGGTTAACTTGATGATTTCTTCGGCAAAATCTTTGATGGTAATTTCGTCTGGATTTCCAATGTTTACTGGATACACATAATCGGAAAGTAGTAAACGATAAATTCCTTCTACTTGATCATCCACATAACAAAACGAGCGGGTTTGCATTCCGTCACCAAAAATGGTCAAATCTTCACCACGCAAGGCTTGTCCAATAAACGCTGGAATTACACGTCCGTCATTCAGACGCATTCTCGGTCCGTAGGTATTAAAAATACGAACAATACGCGTTTCTAATCCGTGAAAACGATGGTAGGCCATAGTGATTGACTCTTGAAAACGTTTGGCTTCGTCATACACACCTCTTGGGCCTATGGTATTTACATTACCGAAATAATCTTCTGTTTGAGGATGTACAAGCGGATCACCATAAACTTCTGAAGTAGACGCAATAAGAATTCGGGCTTTTTTAACACGCGCTAATCCTAATAAATTATGCGTACCTAAAGATCCAACTTTTAAGGTTTGAATCGGAATTTTTAAATAATCGATTGGACTGGCAGGTGAAGCAAAATGTAAAATATAATCTAAATCACCAGGAACGTGAACAAATTTGGATACATCATGATGGTAAAATTCAAAATTTTCCAATTTAAACAAGTGCTCGATGTTTTTTAAATCGCCCGTTATCAAATTATCCATTCCGATTACAAAATAACCTTCTTTGATAAAACGATCACACAAATGCGATCCTAAAAATCCTGCTGCTCCGGTGATTAAAATTCTTTTCATCTTTATATTTTAGTTTGTAGCAATGCCTCTTGCCACGATTTGATTTCTATTTTAAAGGTATTCTTTATTTTACTCTTATCCAACACACTGTATTTTGGTCTTTTAGCTGGAGTTGGATAGGCTTCTGTTGGGATGGGATTTACCTTGATTTCAACCTTATTGATTCTGAAAATTTCTTTGGCAAAATCATACCATGAACAGATGCCTTCGTTACTGAAGTTGTAGATTCCGTAACAGTTAGATGATGGGTGTTGGATGTTGGATGCAATCATTTTCAAAATTACTTCTGCTAAATCGACCGCATTGGTAGGCGTTCCTGTTTGGTCGGCCACAACATTCAATTCCGTTCTATCTTGTGCCAATCGCAACATGGTTTTCATAAAATTGTTTCCAAATTGAGAATACACCCAAGAGGTTCTAATGATGAAATGCTTTTGGCAATTGTTAACAACTTCGATTTCTCCCTCTAGTTTGGTTTGACCATACACTCCAATTGGGTTGGTGGGTTGGTCTTCAGTATACGGAGTATTTCCTTCTCCATCAAACACAAAATCGGTCGAAATATGAACCAACGTTGTTCCTGATTTCTGACAAGCTATCGCCAGATTCTTGGGTCCAACAACATTTACCAAATGCGCTTTTTCAACTTCTGTTTCGGCTTTATCGACTGCGGTATAGGCGGCGGTGTTGATACAAAAATCAATGGTATTGGTTTCGAAAAAAGAAGTCACACGTTCCGGATTGGTAATATCCAAATCGGAAGAAGAAGCAAAAATAAACTGAATATCCGAATACTTTGGTGCAATGAATTGCAACGATTGTCCTAACTGTCCTGAGGCGCCTGTGACTAAAACTACCATACTTTTTTGGCGTTTTTAAGTAATGGAAGTACTTGATCTTTTTCGGAAATAATCAAATCTGACTCTGGAAAATTCCAATCAATACCTAGTTCAGGATCATTAAACATCACGCCTCCTTCACTTTCTTTATTGTAAAAATTATCACATTTATAGAAAAAAGTTGCCGTTTCACTCACTACTAAAAATCCGTGTGCAAAACCCCTTGGAACAAATAATTGCTTTTGGTTTTGGGCCGAAAGTAAAATAGCAAAGGATTGTCCGTACGTTTCCGAATCAGGACGCAAATCAACAGCTACATCCAATACTTCCCCTTCTAAAACACGCACCAATTTTGCTTGCGCATGATCGCCACATTGATAATGCAGCCCGCGGAGCACCCCTTTTGAAGAGTATGATTGATTGTCTTGTACAAAAGTGACCTCTTGACCAATTCCGTTATTAAATGTTTTTTGATTAAAGCATTCCATGAAATAACCGCGGTCATCATGAAAAACTTTAGGTTCAATTATAAAACAACCTTTTAAATGGGTTTCTATAAAGTTCATTATACGTTAAAAATTTGTTCTAAAATTTTGATGGTAATCAAATAAGTTGGTTTTACCCCTGTGGTTCCTAAACCTCCAGAAGCTAAAGTACTTCCTGTTTCCAAAGGATTATCAGAAGCATAATACGCGTATCTAACTTTCACATCTGGATTGATACTTTTACGGATTCGAGACGCCGATTGAATCGCTTTTTGATAATACGCCCCTTCCATTTCTAGTCCGATGGCTTCCCAAGTCGATTCATGGAAGAATTTCAACAAATCTCTGTTTTGAAGCGATGTTCCTAAAACGGTAATCATCGGTCCTTCATATACTGGAATATCGTGTCCTTCGAACATGGCGCCGGTTAATTGGTTTTCAAACGGATAATTATCGGCCGTTCCTTCATTAACGTGAGCCGTAGCAATCATGATATCGCCTTTTCCACCTTCTAAAATTCCGGCTTTCCCCATGATAGAAACTGATTCTACATTTAAAAATGTTTTCTTCTTTTCTACTTTATAGGGTTTTAATAACTCGTCAATTGTTTCAAACGCTTGCTCACCGAAGGCATAATCCATAACGATTAACACCGGAGCTTGTTTTCCGATTTTAGCAGTTGGGAACGCTGTTTTTTTCCAATCGAACTTAGCAGTATCAAATATTTGAACATCGATGTTGGTACCTGATTGGTCTGGTAAAGAAATCATACCGTGTTGCAAGGCATAATCTTCTACTTTTTTACGCAAGTCTTTACTTCCCGATGCTGATAGGTCTTCGTAAATTTGGTATTCGCCTTTTCCTTTGTATTTGGTTGCCAAAACGGCCGGTGCAAACACCGAGTTCATCACACTGTGCATGTTGGCACTGATGATGTGGATTGGTCGTTCGATTAAATTATTGCTTGCCAATACTTCTTTGATGCTGGTTGCCCAGATATCTCCGTAAATATGGTGGCCTAAGCGCTCTCTTAAAATTGGACTGAACGTGATGGTTCTTTTGTTGTTATCGACCACTTCTTCGATGGCAATTTTTCCTAACCAATATACGATGTGTAGGAATCGGTCTGGTGAAGCGGCATTTCCGAAATCGTCATAAATATCTCTAACCTCAGCAAATGTTCTTCCCAACACGTTGGCCATGTGAGACATCGCTTTCTCTTTTTCGATCAAGGTTAGTTTTTTGGTTTGCAGTGCAGCTTGTGCTAATTTTTCCCAATCGCGGGATACTTTTCCTTCTTCATCTACTAACACTCTGTCTTTAATCTTGTGTGATTCGATGAAAATAAAAGTTAAGTGCGTCAAAATATCGTAGATATCCGAACGTCCTCGGGTGATTTCTACGTTCATTTGTTCGTCATCAATACGGTAGCAATTTCTACGACGTTTTGGTGGAACGATAGGTTGAAAATGCGAATTGGAATACCCTTCATCAGAAGTTAAATTGATGTAACGGCATTCTTCGATCCCTACGGGAAGACGCTCGATTACGTACAATAATCCGTTTAATTCTACTTTTTCTTCGGCAATAGAGCCGTAAATTTCTGGTCGAAGCGCTAATAAAGCTTCTCTTAAAGTTTCTCCTGAAACACCCATTGGTTTGTAAAAACCTCTGTTAAATAAATGTCTCATGGTAATGTACAGTCGTTCGATAGCTGCCGACGACTCTTGCGCTCTTGAGCGCGAAATGTTCTTAATGTCTTTCATTATATTATTTTTTCTAACCTGCAAAGTTACGATTTTATTTTTTAATAACCATTTTCGTATGTTCTGGACGCTAACAGGTTTTGAAGTTAGAAGTGGAGAGTGGGAAAAAAGATTAGCTGAAAAGAAAGATTTACACCTGACCGGTTTTTGAAACCTTTCAGGTGTAAAGCAAAGTAATATGATAATGATGCTTATTTTTTCTTACTGTATTTTTTTGCCAGTAACAGGGCATTATAAGCATTTACGACACCTCCTGATTTTGAAAGTTCACTAAAAGGCTTTAAAGTACCTTCTTTTTCTCCAGGCACTTGCACTTCTAGGTCGTATTTTACACTTGAGTCAAGTAAAATTTGTTTTACTTCTGCAGCAGTGAGTATTGGATAGTAGGAACGAATTAGACCCGCTATTCCGGTTGTTAATGCAGCTCCTAAAGAAGTACCGCTATTAAATGTGTTTCCTTCCAGTGCGTCTGGAACAAATAATTCAGCGGAAGGTGCAAAAAC
>JAGORP010000086.1 GCA_018062725.1 Flavobacterium sp. | reverse complement strand
AGACAATCGTTGCTCTTGCAATTCGTTTTGAGATTCAATTTTATTCATAGCCGTTCGCAATTCAAATTCTTGCTTTTGCTGACTATTTCTAGCTTTTTGTTGTCGAACGAATAAATATCCGATCAGAGCAACAAAACCGGCAATAAGAGAAGCAATGATAAGCCAAAGGTTTTTCTTTTTGGTTTCAGCTTCTTTTTGAATTAATTTATTTTTAGCCAACAGAAGTTCTTTTTCTTTTTTCTCGGTTTGATATTTGGCTTCCATTTCTGCTACCGATTGCGTTCTTTCCGAATTAAAAACAGAATCCCGAAGTTTAATGTATTCCTCTTGAGAGGCGACAATTTTGGTTAAATCTTTTCTTTTTTTATTAAAAACCGATACTTGAAATAAATAATCCCGCATTTTTTCAGCATTTTTACTTTTTTGAGCATGTTTTTTGGCCAAAACAAACATTTTTTCGGCTTTATCAAAATCGTTTAATTCACAGGCGATGGTGGCTAAATTAGTATAATGGGTCGCTTGATCATAGTCGTAATAATTATCATCTCCATTATTTTTGAAATTATAATCGGTTATTTTTACGGCTCGTTTTATCCATTTTTCGGCTTCTTGGAATTTTTTAATCTTAATGTAGGTATTTCCTATATTATTGTAAGTTGAATTAATACCGAGAGTATCTTTCCCTTTAATATACTTGAAAACCATGTTATGATAGCGCAATGCTTCAGAAGGTTTTCCCCAATCGTCATAATTGATGGCAATAGCATTTAAAACAGAATAGATTTTATTTTGATTGGGTTTTTCTTGACTTAAAAAATAGGCCAATGCTTTTTTACCATAAAAAACACCTTTAGGATAATTTTCAAAATCATGATAGGATAGCGAAAGCATTTGATGAAAGGAAGCAATCCATCCATCATTTTTTATAGATTCTGCGATTCTTAATGCTTCAATGGAAATATTAATTGCTTTATCATATTCGCCTCTTTTTTTATACAATTTTCCTAAATTATAGTAAGTGGTCAAAAGCGAATTTTTAGTTGGCAATCCTTTTAATTTTTGAATGGCTAGTTTGCCATAATAAGCCGAACTATCTTGATTACCATAATCTAAATGTCGGGCATTTTTACAAAACAGATATTCCCCTTCATCTGCTTCAGTCTTTATTAGCTTTTTTGCTTTATTAAAATAGTAATCAGACGAATCTTGTGTTTTCGACAAATACGCTGCGCCTAACACTTTTTGGAGTGTTTGTGCAGAAAATTCACCATTACAGATTATAAAAATTAATAAAAATAACTTTTTCAGCATATCGTTCTGAGTAGAAAAACAGTATAAACACCAATTGCTTACGGTATAAACCATAAGCAATATAGCGTAATTTAATTAAAAAAGATTTAACCCAATCGATTTATTTAAAGACTCCTCTAAAAGAACCTTCTGTTACTGTTTTTATTTCGCTTGTGTCACAATTTTCTCCATCTTTTCCAGTAAATGAAAAAGTACCTTCGATTTTTGTGTCCGAAATTGAAGTCACAACCACTGTCCCTGATACGCCAGAACAAATACCTGTTCCGTAAGCAGCATCACCTGAACCTGGCGCATACGCTATTACAGAATCGGTAGTAGCATCTAAAGTATAGGTGCCCGTTTCTGTTACACCATGCAACGTAATTGAGATACTACTGGCTGAAAAATTTGATCCCAAAACAGTAATAATAGTATCTGTCCCTGTTCCCATTTTGTTTGCAGTTGCCGAAGAGACCCCAAACATCACAGATGAAAAGGCAGCTCCATTGACTTTGGCCGTAACAACCGAACTATTGGCTGGAATTGGAGTTGGAGCAGCAATTGGCGCCGAATCGTCTTTACTACAAGAGGCCATTACAAGTGTTACCGCTAGAATTGCTAATTTTCCGATGTTTACCATTTTTTTCATAAAAGTCTGATTTTTAGTTTTTTTTACTTGACAAAGATTTAGATTTTTAGAGAGCCAATCAATACGAAGAATTACGTATTTTTAACTTAAACTTATCTTTTTCTTTTTGGGATAATAAATCCATTTTTTCTTTTCGGAAGTAAAAAAGAAATAAACCACTTTTACTTCCGAAGCATTAAAAAAAATATCCGATAAAAAACTAAAACACCGTCTTTTATCGGATACTTTGTAGGTCTACTATACTTTAGTTAATTACAATATTTGTAAACGATCCAGAAACAGAAGTCACACCACCGCCAGTTCCTGTAGCAGTAAACGTACCTGTTAATTTATTGTTCGCGTTAGCCGTGATGACCACACTTCCGGAAGTTGGTGTAAAAGCGGCTGGCATTGTAGAATTTCTATAATAGAATGCGTTTCCTGAAGCCATAATATCATAGGTTCCCGCTGCGATAGATGTCAAATTGATTTCAAAAATTGTTCCACCGCCAGTATTGGTAGCAAAAATAGAACTGAATGTATTGCTAGCATAAGGATTATCAACTGTTTGAGTTGTAGAACTAGTACTATCTGTCCATCTGAAGCCATCTCTCACGACAGGAGTAACAGGAATTGGAATTCGGGCAACCTCATCATCATTTGAACATGAAACACCAGTTATGGTAAGTAAAGCGATTAGGAATAAAGAGGATAATTTTTTCATACTACTATTTTTTGTTGTTTTTATTTGACAAATATTGATTTTAAACTGTAGTCAATCAATACGAAGAATTACGTATTTCATCTTACTGTTTTAGATACTTTTTTGGAAGATGAATCGATTTCATTTGTAAAGTATCTTCGACTGAAGTCACATAATATAACCTTTCATTTTTTTCGTCATAAAAAGGTTGTCCTTCAAAATGAATCGTATTTATTTTACTACCCAAATTTACAGGTTCAGACCAGTTTTTCCAGGTGTCGTCAAGACGATACGAAACAAAGAGATCATAGTTCCCGTTACTGCTAAATCCGTTAGAAGCAAACAATAAGGTTTTGGCATCCGAAAGCAATTGTGGATTTGATTCTTCAGCAGCCGAATTGACTATTTTACCCATATTTTGAAGAAAGCCATACGTTCCATCTTCTTTTTGATGCGCATAATACAAGTCTAAACTTCCTTGGGTAAAATCGGTTTCAATCGCTAAAATCAACGTTTTGCCATCAGAAGTCATGGTCGCATCGGAAGTATCGTTGTAATTGTTAAACGCTGCAATTTTTAATTGACCTTGATTTTCGTACGTTCCATTATTATTCTTAAAAACGGTATAACCAGAATCTCCGGTACCTTTATCGTAGGTTGCACCACCTGTTAAGGCAAAATTTTCATTGATTAGTTCCAAATAATTATAGCTCCCATTTTGTGAAAATTCGGGTAAAAGCGTTGCAGAGTCCCATTTGTCATTCCCTAAATAGGTCGTGACATATATTTCTTCCTTTTGATTAATGCCTGAGAAATACAATTTCCCATCAGGACTAATCACAGGGCCAGAAGGCTGCAAATTTCCTAATGATAATAGAACTGGAGATGCTAAATTCTCCAATTCTGGTTTCGAATTGATTTTGGCTTCCATTGGCGTTTCCGAATCTGAAATTCCGATCGCATCAATTTGTTTTTGACCTGGGACTAAAGCGAATACGAATTCGACTTTTACAGCAACAACATTCGACACTGGAGTTTCTAAAAATATTCTTTCTATTCCGGGATTTACGGCTTGCGGTGCTTCTTGAACTTTTCTTCTTTTTCGTCCAAAGTAATAATTTCTATCCGTTGATAACGTAGTTTTATAAAGTGGCGTTTTATAATCGGATTTTCTACTCCAAACGGCCTCAAATTTTTCGCCATCGGCCGACACAAAAACCCTATTCACACAACCTGCATTTAGGTTTTCAAAAATGGCAATTTGCTTTACTAACTGAGGTTTTTCAAAGCCTACAACAACTACTTCTCTCCCATCTAATGCGTTTTTGGGCGACCATCCATTGGGACTATTCCCGCATTGAGGAAAAGCATCTGGCTTGCCTAAAATACGCTTAATTCCGTTTTGTTTCCCTCCTAAATCGGAGGAGAATTTCATTAATTTTTGTGCCCATTGTACTTGTTGTGCTTGAGCCGAAAAAATAAAACTCAAAACCAGTAGTGTAATTATCTTTTTCATTTTCATTTTCATTTTTTTAGTAGAAAAGGGCCGTGAGACCACTCACAACCCTCTTCTGAAACAACTAAAAACGCTTAATTGTTTATTTTGATTTTTTCTACTTTTTTGCCTTTAAAAGCGAAAACGAATTCTCCATCAGCGGTAATATCAATTCCGTCACCATATACAGGACTTCCACCTTTTCCTTTCGATTGCACAGAACCTTTGGTTTCTCCATTGGTCATGTCTATTCCGTAAATGATGTTTTTACCTCCACGTTGGTCTCTTAAGAAATAGTTGCCTCCAATTTTATAATAGAAATCGACCCCTCTAATTTTATCGGTTGCAAAAGCTCTAGAACCATCTTTTTTGTAATAGGAAGCCAGTCCTTTTTCAGAAAGCACGACCACTTTATCTTCAAAATCGATAACATCATCGGCTTTACCTACCCCGGCATCATTATGCTTCACATCGAACAATTGGTTTCCAGAAGCAATATCATAACCATAAAATTGATCGCCATCACCCACAAAAACTTTCTGATTTTCGTGAATGATTAAGTCGGTAATTCTTTTGTCAAATTTTTCCGATCTCCAAGCTGTTTTTCCAGAGGCATCATCAATCGCTAATACTCCATTTTTTTGAGCTTTATAATCCCAATACACATAAGGCACTTGCACTTTATAAGTTCCGCCACCATAAGGATTTGCTCTGGTTTCGTTGCGGTATTCTTGTACTTGTACTTTCCCTCCAATTTGTAACAGTACTTTATTTCCTGCTTTGTACACATTTGGCATACTGAAAGCTCCTGTAATTTTTTCGGAAGCCCATAATAGTTTTCCTGATTCAACGTCGTGTTTTTCGATATATTTGGTTCTATCTCTGGTTCCTAACATCACGATGTAAACCGAATTATCAATAAATATCGGATCGGCAATGGTTCTATAGTATTTTTTTTGCTTTGTATTCGAAAACATTCCTTTGCCTCCATCCATATCGTTTTCATAAATAGCTTCCCAAAGTTTTTGTCCGTTATTAATGTTGTACACTTGCAACCCGTTTAGGTACATAAAAATTTTATCCCCTTTAATCCACAAGTCAACAATAGCTCTTCTGGTCACCAATTCTTTTTCGATAGTTCCTAAAAAAGTAGCGTCCCAAAGAATTTCACCATTCGCGGCATTTAATTTCACCAATTGATTTTTGAAACCAGCAAACAAAGCTCCCAAAGCAGTTGGCTTGAAGTTAATCATCACAATTTCATTACGTTTGGCGTCATAAATATATTTTCCAACACCACCTTTAAAACGATTTGTTTCCCATATTTTTTCTCCCGTATTGGCTTTTACCAAAACCACTGAAGCTTTTTGAGAAATTAGAAAAGCATCTAATTCATAAATGTATTTTACTGTTTCCAATTCCCCTTGATCTACGCTGTCTTCCGATTTGGTTCCTTTCGGCAATAGATTTTGAAATTGTTCAGAACTCCATAATTCTTTTCCAGAAACAATATCGATTACTGCTACACGATCGGTTCCCATTTTCTTTTCATCAAACAAAAACAAATAGCCGCCTTTATCCTTCCAGATGACATACTGATACTCACATTTATTGGTTCCGTTGGTTGTGATTTTTTTATAATCGCCATTCCATATTAAATTCCCTTTTCCGTCTAAAACAGAAGCCGAATTATTATCGGTTCCCACAACATAACTTCCGTCAGGCGAACTTAAGGCTAAGAAATCGGCTTTGTTCCCAAACTCAGATTCCCAAACTGTTGCAAAGCTTCCCGATTTTTTACTTCCTTTTCCAGACGGTTTTTTGGGAGCTGGAGGAGTTTCGGTTTTTTCAACTTTTGCTACCTTTTCTGCTTTCGCTACATTCTCCGTTTTATCGGTTTTTTCAACCTTCTCCGTCTTATCTTTGCTCGATAATTTTTCTTTTGCTTTATCTAAAAGCTTGCTAAATTGTGCCGAAGTTGGCAATGACCCTAACAAACAAAGAGTCACCATTAGGATTGATACTTTTTTCATATTTTGCGTTTTTAGTTATTATTTTTAAAATGTGGCGGTATATCGAATTTTATATCGCTGTTGTTTTTGAAGTTTGAATTTGAATTTATGATTCAGAATATATTCCGACATGAAATTGATAAAGTCAATATTCTTGATATCGCTATCTACCTTAAAAAAAGTGGAGACTTTACCATTTTGGATGACGCTGATATCTACAACCATTGTTCCCGAAACATCACTAAATTTTTTATTTTTTTTCTTTAAGAAATCTTCATCTTTAAACGTTTCATCGATTTCTGCAGTCACCATTTCTGTGACTTGATCTTCATCTGTTAACACCGGCTTTTTTTGAGCAAGAACAGAAGATGAAATCAAAATGAACGCCACTATCCAGTATATTTTTGCTGTTATTTTCATTATTGCACGGTAATTTGATTTACCACTAATACACCTTCTGTAATGGTTGCATTTGTAGAGCCATTATTTCCAATAAAATTGAAAGTTCCTTTAATTACTTTCCCAGTCATATCAAGGGTAGTCACTTTCATTTCTCCAGAAGTAGAATGATAATAATCGTCTGGATATGTCGCACCATCATTACTTTTATACGTCAGCCAAGAGGATGTCATATCAAATGATTGTTGCGCCGGATATGTTCCTGTATTGGCCGGAAAATGTAATTCTAACACTTCTTTCCCTGCTTTTTTAACAAACACGTCAATGTATTTCCCACCGGCTACAGAATTAGTATAATGCGTTGCCGTAACTTCATCAGCTGTAATTAGGACCCCATTTAACTTAAATGACGTTTTACCTGATACCAAAGGAGTTGGTGTTGGAATTGCAACTGCATCATCATTGCTACAAGAAGAAAATACTACTATTAGACATGCCACTGCTGTTTTTAAAAATATAGATTTCATAATCAAAAGCTTTAGAGTTATTTAATAACCCAAAATTCTGATTATTTGCAAGACGCATCAATACGAAGAATTACGTATTTTCTTAAAATCGGATATGAGGAAATTTTTGTTGAATCTGAACAATTTTCCCTTGTACTTTTTCTAAAAATTGCAAATGATTTTCAGCGGAAGGATTGAAGGGTCTATGATGTAATGCTTTTTGTATATCACACACCTGTTGCATGGTTGGAAATTCTTCTTCTTTGACATAATTTTCAAAAAATTTAATCCAAATATAATCGATTGCTGTTTGATTGGGGTGCAGCATGTCTTCGGCATAAAAGCGATAATCCCGAAGTTCATCCATCATAATTTCGTACGACGGAAAATAATTAACAATGGGTAATTGATAATTGATAATTTTATGGATGGCGGTAAATAAATGCGATTTACTCAAATTGTTTTCAATAAATCCATCTTTTATATGTCGAACAGGGGAAACGGTAAAAATGAATTTACAATTTGGATTAATATCCCGAATTAAAGCAACAATGTTTTGCAGACTTTTTTCATTTTGATCTACTGAAAGCAATTCTTTCGTAAATTGTTTTTGGGGCACTTTATGACAATTCGCTACAATTTCATTCGTGGCAGTATTTCGATATACCCAAGAAGTTCCAAGCGTAATGATGAGATGAGTGGATTGAGCAATTTGCTGACTGGTAGATTCAATTAATTGATTCAAATTTTTTAAAAAAACTTCTTTATTCGCATTGGATAATTCGGAATGCACTTCAAAACAATGCCATAAATCATTATGAAAAAAAATATCTTTTTCGGTATAATAATCTTTCTGAATACTTCTCTTAATTATCTTTTCTAAAGAAACTGCGTTAAAAATAATTCCGAATGGATTCACCGTATTTTGAAATTTAAAATACTCAAATTTTTCGGACATATTCTCAGCAAAACAAGAACCTAAAGACAATATCTTCGATTGATAATCGATAGGAAAATCATATTTTTCGACAGGAATTACGGTTCTAAATTGCATTTTAAAAGAATTTTTATCAAAAATACAAAATAAAAAGCGGACAATTTTAACGATTTCTTCACTCTTTTATTCGTTACTTTTGTGGTCGTAAACAAGCCAATCACTCCTACAAATACATCTATGAAACTACTATACAGTTATCTCAAAAAACACAAAACCTTATTGTTTTTCGCTTTATTAATGGCCGCCATTAACATTTGCTTTAGTTTAAGTGATTCGATTATCACAGGAAAGCTGATGCAAGATTGTGGGGTGGGAATTGCCAAATACAAAGGGAATGAAATTGGTTTTATCAAAGCGGTTATGTTTTGGTTGGGCCTATCCTTGGGCGCTGCCATGATTTCGAGAATTACCAAAAATTTCCAGGATTATTTCACCAATATTGTTATTCAACGTACCGGTGCCGAAATGTATACCGATGGGATCAAAAAATCCTTAGACTTGCCTTATATGGAATTTGAAGACCAACAAAGTGGCAAAACCTTAAGCATGCTTCAAAAAGTGAGAATCGATTCCGAAAAATTAATCACACTATCCATTTCCTTAATCTTTCAAACCATAATCGGATTTATTTTTGTGATTGTCTACATTTCAAGAATCGATTATCGAATTGCTTTTGTATTCATTTTAACCGCACCCATAATTGCTTATATCAGTTCCTTTCTGGGGAAAAAAATCAAAGTGGTTTCCCGAAGAATTGTACAACAAACGAATTCTTTAGCAGGTTCTACTACCGAAAGTTTACGCAACATTGAATTGGTAAAAAGTTTGGGGCTTACCCAACAAGAAGAAAGCCGATTAAACTCGAATACGCTGCGCATCTTACAATTGGAAATTCAAAAAATTAGATTTATTAGAAGTTTAAGTTTCATACAAGGCACAACTGTTCATTTCATGCGAACGTGTATTGTTTTTACTTTGTATTATTTCCTTTTTAATGGGAAAATTCAAGTCGGCGATTTGTTAACGATGGTCTTTTTTACCTTTTTCATTTTTAATCCATTACAAGAATTAAGTGCATTCATCATCGCCAAAAACGAGACTAAAGTTTCTATGGAAAACTTTGAAAAATTGTTACATGCTGATTCCGAATTTCGTCCTACCCATCCGAATCACATTGGCGCAATTGAGTCGTTAGAGTTTTCCAATGTAAGTTTCAAACACAAAACGGCGAGTCAACCGGCAGTTGAAAATATCAACTTCACCATCAAACAAGGCGAAACAGTAGCATTTGTAGGACCATCAGGAGCTGGAAAAACTACTTTAGTGAAATTATTAGTCGGATTGTACCCTCCAGCAGAAGGAAATGTAAGGTATAACGAAACCGATTCGACTCAAATTGACATGCAAGATGTAAGAA
>JAGORP010000156.1 GCA_018062725.1 Flavobacterium sp. | reverse complement strand
GTACCAAAGTTTTATCTATTGAATATTTACTTGCTGCTCAAGCATTCGAGTTTTTTGATAAAGGACGTCATATTCAAGCGTTGAAAATAACGCACGCTATTACTAATAATTGGTTTGTGAGTTTGGGAGCCAACAGAAATGATTTTCAAGGCTTTTTGGAGGATAAAAAAGGTAAAAATCATGACGAAAATGATAAAATGCGCGGATTTAAATGGCTTCCGAAAGAGCAGCTGAATACAACAGGATTATTGTCTTATCGAAACAATCATTTTAATGCTTTTTACAAATTCGAATATTTAGACGAAAAAATAGATTTTTATAACAGTACTGTACAATCAGGATACAACACGCAACTTGGATCTTATCGCTATGCTGAAGACCAAAGGTTTTTGGTAAATAGGTATTTTCATCATTTGAATGTTTCTGGAAAAATAGCTTCTAAATTGAATTATAATGTTTCTATTTCCCATCAAAAACAGGAACGAAATGTAGAAGATTTTAGATTTTATTTAAAGACAAGATCGGAAGGAAATAATGTTACGGAAAAAGATCAATCGATGGATGTATTCTATTCGACTGGTACGTTGAGCAATTTTTTTTCGAATAAAAAAGTCGATTTACAATTGGGTTATGAAATCGTCAATAATAAAGGTTTTGCTTTGGTTGAAGAAGCGAATAGTTTTTTTGTGCCGATTCAAAAAACACTTGAAAACTACGATTTCTTTGTGTCCTCGGAAATTAAAACCACCGAAAAGTTTTTTATTCGGCCAGGATTGCGAGTTTCAGCTCAATCAAGATTTAAAGACCAATACGCCTCATCACTCGGATTAAGATATTTGTTTGAAAACGGAATCGAACTTCGAGCATCTTATGGTAATTCGTTTCGAACACCCACTTTTGATGAACTCTATTTCAAATTCATAAATGATAGTCATTCGTATATTGGCAACCAAAATCTTATTCCAGAAACAAGTACTTCGTACGAACTAAGTGTCAAAAAAGCTACCTTTCTTACTTCTAATCTTCAAATTTCAACTACTATTTCAGGAAGTTTTTTAGATGTAAACGACAGAATTGACATGGCTTTAATTCGGATCAATACAGATGGAATTCGAGAATATCAATTTATCAATATTAGCAACTATCGTATGTGGAATCTTGCTACTGCGAATCAATTTAAAAAAGATAATTGGTCATTCAACTTTGGGGCTTCTGTAATTGGAATTTCACAAAAAATTGAAAACTTGGTTTTTGCTTCCAATGAAAAATATTTGTATTCCTTCCATTTGAATAGTAGCGTTTCTTATTTATTTCCGAAATGGAAAACCACATTTTCGACCTACTACAAATACAATGGAAAAGCACAACAATTCATAGAAGGCAAATCAGAATATATCATTTCAACTATTGATGCAAGTCAATGGCTCGACGCTTCAATTAGAAAATCATTCTTCAATGACAAATTGGAAACCACTTTTGGTGCAAGAAATTTACTAAATGTGACTAGTATTAATCAAACCAAAACAAGTGATGGAGTAGGACATACTGCACCTTCACAAATCATGCTGGCTTATGGTCGCTCTTATTTTTTTAAAATCACGTATAACCTTAATTTTTAATATATTATGAAAAAAACCATTTTATCTTTAAGTTTTGCTTTCTTAGCATTAGCATCTTGTTCAAAAGAGGAAGACACTAATCCAATAGCACAATTGCCCACCCCTGCTTCCAATGGGGCCATAAAGCAACCCAATGTTGGAGGTGCCAATCAACCCAATCAAGTTTTTTTAGATTTGAGTACAGAAATGGAAACCTCTGTAAATAGAGCTTCTTGGGATTTCGGATTTTCATCAGGCTCCGACTTTAGAGTAGCGATTAACGGATCAATAAAAATGGCTGTAAAGCAATTGGCAACTAATGATTTGTCTGTTACACAAGTTGAAGATGCAAATGTAGCTGTAGGCGCAGGTTCAAATCCTTCAAGCAACGGGTATTGCGATAATCCAACGGGAGTTTTAACAGGATCGGGTGCTGGAATTGGTACTGCAATTGCAGAGGTTTCGGCAAACGATGCGGATAATAAAGTGTATTTAGTAAACTTGGGATTTGCAGTTTCAACTACTACTCCAAGCGCTGGATCTGTTAGTATTGATGGTGCTTCAAGAGGTTGGAAAAAAGTAAGATTTTTAAGAAATGGAAGTAATGGTTATAAAATCCAGTATGCCGATTTAAATTCAGCAACTTACACAGAAAAAATAATTGCTAAAGACGCCGATTTTAACTTCACCTTTTTTAGTATGACATCAGGAAATATAGTGGCGGTCGAACCTCAAAAAACAAAATGGGACTTGTGTTTTACCACTTTTACGAACTATGTAAACTTTGGTAGCGAAGTCACTTACGGATATTCCGATTTTATCATTTCTAATATGAAAGGAGGCACAAAAGCCTATCAAATTCTAACTACTGAATTTGCGTTTAATGCATTCGGAAAAGCCAATATTGTCGAAGCTAATTTTGTAACATCTGCTACAGATCAAAGGATTATTGGTTCCAATTGGAGAAACGGAGGTGGACCATCTACATTGCCGAGTGTTAAAACCGATCGTTTTTATGTGATTAAAGATGTT
>JAGORP010000085.1 GCA_018062725.1 Flavobacterium sp. | reverse complement strand
TGGTTTTATTTTTATTCGTCTTCGTCATCATCAGATTCGGAATCAGCGATATCGTCATCGTCATCGTCATCATCGTCGTCATCGTCACCTTTTTCCAGTTTTTCTTCGTCGGCAGCGGTTTCATCATCAATTTCCAGCTCTTTTAAAGCGTCTAATGAATCTTCTGCGCCATTTTCTAATTCATCATCTTCGTCATAATTTTCAATTCGATCCGCTAATTTAGTACTTACTTTTACTAAATAAATGGTGTCTTCGGTTTTTACTTCTACGGCTTCGATAGTTTCATTTCTTGCATTTTTGAAACGAACGATATCAGAATCGTCATAACCGTCAGGAAATTTATCTACTAATAGGTTTAATATTTCTCCTGGTAATTTAGAATAGTCTACGATAACTCTTTTCATATGGGGGGAATTCTTGTTTTTATTGACCTAAAACGTACGCAAATATAAGTGGCGCAACAATAGTTGCATCCGATTCTACAATAAACTTTGGAGTAGTGATATCTAATTTACCCCAAGTGATTTTTTCGTTTGGAACTGCTCCAGAATACGAACCGTAACTCGTTGTGGAATCTGAAATTTGACAGAAATAACTCCAAAACGGAACGTCATGCATTTCCATGTCTTGGTATAACATTGGTACCACACAAATTGGGAAATCTCCAGCGATTCCTCCTCCAATTTGGAAGAACCCTATTCCTTTTCCAGCACAATTTTTTGGATACCAATCGGCCAACCACATCATATACTCAATACCACTTTTCATGGTAGTGGCTTTAAATTCTCCTTTAATACAATAAGAAGAGAAAATATTACCCATTGTACTGTCTTCCCATCCAGGAACAACAATTGGTAAGTTTTTTTCGGCAGCTGCAACCATCCAGGAATCTTTCGGATCAATTTCGTAGTATTGTTCTAAAACACCTGAATTAATCATTTGATACATGAATTCGTGTGGGAAATAACGCTCTCCTTTTGAATCGGCATTGTTCCAAATGTCAAATAAATGTTGTTGTAGACGACGAAATGCTTCTTCTTCAGGAATACAAGTATCGGTAACACGATTGAAATGGTTTTCTAATAAATCCCATTCTTCTTGTGGAGATAAATCTCTGTAATTAGGAACTCTTTTATACGAATTATGAGCGACTAAGTTCATGATATCTTCTTCTAGATTTGCTCCAGTACATGATATGATGTGTACTTTATCTTGACGAATCATTTCGGCTAATGATTTACCTAATTCGGCAGTACTCATCGCACCTGCTAAAGTAATCATCATTTTACCATTGTCTAATAAATGTTCTTCATATCCTTTTGCTGCATCCACAAGTGCTGCTGCATTAAAATGAAGGTAGTGTTTTTCGATAAACTGACTGATAGGTCCTTTACTCATTTTTTGTTTGTGTTTTTCGCTTGTTAACGAGTTTTTAATTTTAATTATTGTTTCCTAAAGTTACTAATTTTTTTAACGTAAATTATTTTTTATAGTATCCTAAGATTTCTAAGACTTCTTCTGCTTTTTGTTGTTCTGAAAAAACTTCAGTTGCAAAAATGCCGTTTTTGTCTTTATCTATTAATATGTGTTTTGGCTGTGGAAGAATACAATGGTGTAATCCACCGAATCCTCCAATAGTTTCTTGATATGCTCCTGTATTGAAGAAACCAATATATAACGGTTTTTCTTTGTTGTATTTTGGTAAATACACCGCATTCATGTGTTGTTCTGAATTGTAATAATCGTCTCCGTCACAAGTTAGACCACCCAATAATACGCGTTCGTAAGTATCGTTCCAACGATTAACGGCCATCATTACAAAACGTTTGTTAATAGCCCATGTATCCGGTAATGTGGTAATGAAAGAAGAATCAATCATATTCCAGTTTTCACGGTCATTTTGTTTCTTTTGATATAAAACTTGATACAAAGCCCCGCCAGATTCACCTACAGTAAACGAACCGAATTCGGTAAAAATGTGAGGAACGGCTACTTCGGCTTCATCACAAGCAATTTTGATTTGGTTTAAGATTTCATCTACCATGTATTGATAATCATAATCAAAGGCTAATGAATTTTTAATTGGGAATCCGCCACCAATATTTAAACTGTCTAAAGTGGGACATTCTTTTTTCAAAGCAATGTACACTTTCATACATTTTAAGAGCTCATTCCAGTAGTAAGCTGTATCTCGAATTCCAGCATTGATAAAGAAGTGAAGCATTTTTAGTTCCACTTTTTTGTTATCCTGAATTTGCTTACGGTAAAAAGGCACAATGTCTTTGTATCCAATTCCTAAACGAGACGTATAAAATTCGAATTTAGGTTCTTCTTCGGCTGCAATACGAATTCCGATTTTAAATTTACCGTCAATTTGTTCTTGAAGTAGATCTAATTCTTCGTAGTTGTCAATAACCGGGATGGTATTCTTATGTCCGTTATTGATCAAACGTGCAATATTAACGACATATTGGTCGCGTTTAAAACCATTACAAACTACGAAAGTATTTTTGTTGATTTTTCCGTCCTCCATTAGTTTTTCAACAATATTAATGTCGAAAGCAGAAGAGGTTTCTATATGAATGTTATTTTTTAAAGCTTCATTTAAAATGAATTCAAAATGCGAACTTTTGGTGCAATAGCAATAATAGTACTTGGCTTCATAGTTATGCTTTTCCATTGCATTTCGAAACCACATTTTGGCTTTGTTGATGTTTTCTGAAATTTTTGGAAGATAGGTAAACTTTAATGGAGTGCCATATTGCTCTACCAATTTCATTAAATCGATGCCGTGGAATTGCAGATTGTCTTTGTTTAATGTAAATTCTTCCTGCGGAAAATAAAAAGTTTGATTGATTAGGTCGTAATATTTTGTATTCATTTAGTTATCAGTAAAGTGTAATTAAAATTAATAAAAAAACTAATACAAATTTTTCAAACCCGAATATTTGCGAATATGATTTCTAACTCATTAAATAGCATAGAAATAGACGCAGTCATTTGATTTTCACAGATTAAAAGCGAGCCTTGCTTTTTCCCATTACAAAACATATCGAACGTAGGATTCGATAAGGATTGATTTTGTAAGGAGTAAAGCGGTACTTTCATAAGGCTGCAAATTTAAAAAATTATATAGTTGATAAAAAAACATTTCAACAAAAAAACATAAATTAATTATAGTCTAAGAATGCATTGATAATAGTTTCGTTATCAGTTGATTGGTTAATAGAAGCGCTTCCAATTCCGTTTAAAAGAGCAAATTGAACTTGACCGTATTCATTTTTTTTGTCGTGAATTAGCAATTTTAGAATCGAATTGATGTCGTTTTCAGTAAAAGTGAGTTTTTCAAAAATTTCATGAATGGCTAATTTTATTTCGCTGTATGCTGCTGGTGAAAGTAGGCCTTTTTTTACTGAAATGAAACTTTCTAAAATCATGCCGCACGCAATAGCTTCTCCGTGTAATAATTTTTCTTTGGTTGGATTTTCAAGAAAATAAGTTTCTATCGCGTGCCCCAGCGTATGACCAAAGTTTAGCGTTTTTCTAATTCCGTTTTCGGTAGGATCTTGTGTTACAATCGAATTTTTTATAGCCACCGATTCTTCAATGATTTTTTCAAAAGTCGAAAAATCAAATTGGGCAAAGTTTTTCAATTGGTTCCAATGAGCTGCATCGGCTATTAATCCGTGTTTTAACATTTCTGCTAATCCAGATTTTAATTCTCTTTGCGATAGCGTTTCTAAATATTCGACATCAATTAAAACCATTTCTGGATTCGTAATGGTCCCAATTTGATTTTTTAATCCACCTAAATCAATGCCGTTTTTTCCACCAACTGCTGCATCAACCATCGCAAGAAGTGTCGTAGGTATGTTGATAAATGGAATCCCACGTTTAAAAGTAGCAGCAATAAAACCACCCATATCGGTTACTACGCCACCACCTAGATTAAGCACTATACTTTTGCGATCGGCGCCTAATTCTATCAATGCTTCCCAAACGCCTACACAAGTTTCTATAGTTTTGTTTTCTTCTCCCGCTTCTAATTCGATAATTTCTATTTCTGTTTCGGTTTCGATCGAAGGTAAAAGTTTTGGTAAGCAAAATTCATTGGTGTTTTCATCTACCAAAATGAAGATTTTAGAAAAATTTGTGGTGCTTAAAAAGGCGTTTAATGTCGCGTAATCTCCTTTGTTAAACTGAATTGTAGAATTTGTAACCATTTTTGGTTGAAATGTTTAAAATGTGATGCAAAATAAAGTAAAAATACTATAATAAAATAGGGCTGTGTTTTATATTTGCATAACAATTACTACATCATGGATAAAATTTTCAATAATACCCAAAATGCTTTTACACTTAAAAGCGATACTGAATTAGAAAGAGCCTATTTTCTATTCAAATTAATAGATTCTCAACCTTTAGTAAAAATAGGAACAGCTGTTACCAATTTTGCTTTAAAAGCACATTTGCCAGTAGAAGGCTTAATTCGAGCTACTGTTTTTGACCATTTTTGCGGAGGCGTTTCGGAAGACGATTGCATTCCAGTGGTAGATAAAATGTTTACTAAAGGCGTATCTTCGGTTTTAGATTACTCGGTTGAAGGAAAAGAAGACGAATCGGCTTTTGATGATGCCATGAATAAAACCTTAAAAATTATTCTTTTTGCCAAAGAAAAGAAAGCCATTCCTTTTGCAGTTTTTAAACCAACTGGTTTTGGACGCTTTGAATTGTATGAAAAATTAGGAGAAGGACAAACCTTAAACGAAAGCGAACAAGCCGAATGGAATAGGGTAGTAGAGCGTTTTGATCGTGTTTGTAAGTCGGCTCACGATAATGATATTGCCTTATTGATAGATGGCGAGGAAAGTTGGATGCAAGATGCGGCTGATGATCTAGTAGCCGAAATGATGCGCAAATACAATAAAAATAAAGCGATTGTTTACAATACACTACAAATGTACCGTTGGGATCGTTTGGATTATTTAAAGAAATTACACGCACAAGCTGAAACAGAAGGTTTTTACATCGGAATGAAATTGGTTCGTGGGGCTTACATGGAAAAAGAAAACAAACGCGCCGAAGAAAAAGGATATAAATCTCCCATTTGCGAATCAAAACAAGCAACCGATTATAATTTCGATGATGCTGTAGCGTATATGTTAGATCACATAGACAAAATGGCCATTTTTGCAGGAACTCACAACGAAGATAGTTCGTATAAACTAATGGAAATGATGGCGCACAAAGGAATTGCTAAAAATGATTTCCGAGTGTGGTTTGGTCAGTTATACGGAATGAGTGATAACATCAGTTTTAATTTAGCCATAAATGGTTATAATGTGGCCAAATATTTGCCGTTTGGACCTGTGAAAGACGTGATGCCGTACTTAATTCGTCGTGCCGAAGAAAATACTTCGGTAGCAGGACAAACCAGTCGTGAATTAACGCTTATCAAAACCGAAAGAACCAGAAGAAAGGCTAAAAACTAATGAATTTAACCATATTAGGTTGTTACGCAGCCACACCAAGAACGTTTACCAATCCAACTTCACAAGTGTTAGAAATCAATAACCGCTTGTTTTTGATCGATTGTGGAGAAGGAACTCAAGTGCAGTTGCGTAAGAATAAGGTTAAGTTTTCGGCGATTAATCATATTTTTATTTCGCATTTGCATGGCGATCATTTCTTTGGTTTAATCGGACTCATTTCTACTTTCAATTTGTTAAGCAGAAATAATCCACTTACCATTTATGGTCCGGTCGGAATACAGGAAATCATCAAGTTACAGCTAAAACTTTCCAATTCGTGGCCACAATATGAACTGAATTTTGTGGAATTATCCTCTAAAGATTCGGAAGTCATTTTTGAAGACGATAAAGTATTGGTGAAAACCATTCCGTTAAAACATCGCGTTTATACTAACGGATTTCATTTTCAGGAAAAACCAAAGGAACGCAGACTCAATATTGATAAAGTACAAGAATACGAAGTAGAAAAATGCTATTATCAAAACATCAAAAACGGTAAAGATATTATCTTGGAAGACGGACGAATCATTTCGAATGTAGAATTAACGTTTGATCCACCCAAACCGAAAAGTTATGCTTTTTGTTCGGATACGATGTATCATGAAAGTATAATTCCGATTATTAACGAAGTTGACGTATTATATCATGAAACAACTTTTTTAGATTCTGAAGAACATTTAGCTGAAAAAACCATGCATTCTACGGCGAAAGAAGCGGCTAGAATTGCTTTGAAAGCGAATGTTGGACAGTTAATTTTGGGACATTATTCAACGCGTTACGAATCGATTGAAATGTTTAAAAAGGAAGCACAAACGGTTTTTGAGAACGTTCTATTAGCCGATGATGGAGCTACATTTGAATTTTAAAAGATGACAAAAAAAGTTGTAATAACGGGAGGATATAGAGGTATTGGATTTGCTTTGGTTACTAAATTTTTGGCCGAAGGATTTCAAGTAATTGCAACTTCCAGAACAGGTGAAATACCTGTATTAAATCATCCCAATCTTTTTGTTGTAACCTTAGAAATTACTTCAGAAGATTCTATACAAAGGGCTGTTTCGGATATTAGAGCAAAATTTCAAACCATCGATTTGTTAATCAATAATGCCGGAGTGGGACTAGATTTAGATCAGTATCATCCCGAAATCGACATCATTAAGAGCACTTTTGAAACGAATGTTTTCGGGTTGTTACATTTTACCGAATCGTGTTTGGATTTGATTGCTGACGGCGGAACGATATTCAATATTTCATCAGTGATGGGGATGTTAAACAGAGATAAAATAGTTCCCAATGCAACTGCTTATCGTATGTCGAAATCGGCCGTAAATATGTACACAAAAACACTTTCTGCCAGATTGCAAGAAAGAAAAATCAATGTAGTTTCAATTCATCCCGGTTGGGTGAAAACCGATATGGGAGGAGAAGAAGCTGATATAACTTCTGAATTTTCAGCCAGCCGAATTTTTGAATTGTATCAAAAAAGACTACCAACTGGTACGTTTTGGGCTGCTGAAAATCAAGTGGAATTAAATTGGTAAACATGGAAGACTTAAGTAATTACAGAAGATCCTACGGGAAAAGTGAGTTGTTAGAGAATAATTTACCCGAAGATCCAATTAATCTTTTTAATCGTTGGTTTCACGAAGTAGAAGATTTTGGAGGTATTGATGAAGTAAATGCAATGACGGTTTCGACAATTGGTTTGGATGGATTTCCCAAAAGTCGCGTGGTATTGTTGAAAAAATACAACGAAGAAGGTTTTATTTTTTATACCAATTATACTTCGGAAAAAGGAAAAGCCATTGAAGCAAATCCAAATATTTGTTTGTCTTTTTTTTGGCATGCCATGGAACGTCAAGTAATCATAAAAGGAAAAGCCAAAAAAGTGGCGGAGAATATTTCGGATAATTATTTTGCTTCTCGTCCAGATGGGAGTAAATTAGGAGCCATGGTTTCGAATCAAAGTGAAGTCATTCCTTCGAGAGAATTTTTAGACAATAAACTAAAAGAATTGGAAAAATCCTTTGAAGGAAAAGAAATCCCGAGACCCGCTTTTTGGGGTGGATATTTGGTTGAACCCCAAGAAATTGAATTTTGGCAAGGCCGCCCCAACCGACTTCATGATCGAATACGCTACCAATTACAATCTGATTTTTCTTGGAAAATAGAAAGATTGTCCTCTTAGTTTGTAAGAAAAATACTAAATAATTGTTATTTTAATGTATTTAATCGATTTTATTTGGTGTTTGATCGATTTTGTACGTACTATTGTAATGTAATACAAGACACATTATTTGTCTTATTGTTAAGACAAATTTGAGATAGTTTAGTTTTTTAGTTTGTTTATTTGATAAAAAGTGCCAGGGTTCCCCAAACAATGGCACTTTTTTCTTTGTATATACTTCCGATTTAGAATTTACTAAACCAACAACAATTAGTGTTCATTTGTAAATTCTAAATCGGAAGGGACTATTTTAATACCAACGTTTTTTGTTTTTTTTGGCTCCGTCCGATTTTCGTGATTTTGGTTTACCACTTCGGTTGTTTTTCTTTGGTTCGGCAGTAGCATCGGGTGCTTTTTTTACATTTTGCCAAGGAAATAAGTGATCGTCAATAGTTTTAACTTTGGCTTTTGTAAGTTTAATAATATCGTTCCAATACGGTTCTTCATCTTTTCCACAAAAAGAAATGGCCAAACCATTATTTCCGGCACGACCTGTACGACCAATTCGGTGTACATAGGTTTCAGGAATGTTGGGTAAATCAAAATTGATCACATACGGTAACAATTCGATGTCTATTCCTCGTGCTGCCACATCAGTAGCCACCAAAATATCAATTTTTTTCTCTTTAAAATCATTTAAGACACGTTGACGGGCACTTTGCGATTTGTCTCCGTGAATGGCTTCGGCATTAAATCCGTTCTTTTTTAACGATTTTACAATATTATCGGCGCCATGTTTCGTTCGAGAAAAAACCAATACATTTTTTAAATCTTCTCCTTTTAAAACATGAAGTAACAGCTGTTTTTTTTCGGCTCTTTCTACAAAATAGACTTGTTGACTAACCATTTCTGTAGTTGAAGAAATAGGAGTAACTTGTACTGTTTCCGGATTGTTTAAATATTGTTCTGTTAATTCTCTGATGGCCATTGGCATGGTAGCAGAAAAGAGTAAGGTTTGTCTGTCGTTAGGAACTAATTTGATGATTTTTTTAACATCATTTATAAAACCCATGTCAAACATTTGATCGGCTTCATCTAGAATTAAATGTTGCACATGATCTAAGTCGATAAAACCTTGTTTGTGCAAATCTAATAATCTTCCTGGCGTTGCAATAAGGATATCAATGCCTTTTCGGAGTCCGTCTACTTGTGAATTTTGATTCACACCTCCAAAAATAGTTAATTGAGTAGTATTGATGTATTTTCCATACGTACTAAAGCTTTCTCCTATTTGAATGGCTAATTCACGGGTAGGTGTAATGATAAGGGTTTTTATTTTTTTTCCTTTCTGTGATTTGGCTACAATTGGATGTAATAAACTTAAGATTGGAATGGCAAAAGCGGCTGTTTTTCCAGTACCTGTTTGGGCACAACCTACCAAGTCTTTTCCTTCTAAAATAATGGGAATTGATTTCTCTTGGATTGGAGTTGGATTAGTATAACCTTCTTCGGTAATAGCTAATAGGACACTTTTGGATATATTGAGGTCTTGAAATTGCATATAAAAATTTTATGCAAAGATAGGTTTATTTGTTTAATAGGTTCGTTGGTTACTCGTTTTATTGTTGGTTTGGATATTCGATTAAACAGTTAAGCCCTTAGATTTGAGAATTTCCTTTGATAAAATCGGTCACTAAATACCCAATAAGTTTACCAATTAGATGATTGTTTTTTTCTTCACCTAAAGTCGGTGCGCCTTCACAAATATGCAAATACGATGCATTTTTATGTTTTCCGAATTGGTATACGAACTGACGTAATTCTTCTACAGAAAAGCCACTTAAAGTCATGGCACTAGAAGCAATATTAGGAATAGCATCTAAATCAATTTCGATGCCATAT
>JAGORP010000155.1 GCA_018062725.1 Flavobacterium sp. | reverse complement strand
GATGTAATGCCGATTTTATTAGAGTTCTCAAATATGCTTGACGGATGGAAAATTGAAATTACATTATCTATCCCGAATAATGAAATGACTGTTTGTTGTGAAGAATGAAGAAGTAAATAAAGCATTAACTGAATTTGGCAAGCACGTTATCGAACGCGCAAAAGCTAATTTAAAAAAAGGCGGTAAATACGGTACACACAACACAAGCAACTCACTATCAAACTCGTTATCTTTTCAATTAAAAACAAGCGACAGAAGTATTGCATTTGATTTTTATGCGGAGGAGCATTGGAAGTTTTTAGATTACGGGGTCAAAGGGAAAGTTTCAAGTGCAAAAGCACCGAACAGTCCGTTCAAGTTTGGAACAGGGACGGGTAAAAAAGGAGGATTAAGGGGAGCGATTGATAAGTGGGTTGTTCGAAAAGGATTGGCTGGCACACGTGGAAAAGATGGTAAGTTTTTAAGCCGTAAGCAAATGGTATCAATGATAAGCCGAAGCATTTATTTAAAAGGAACTTCTGAAACTAAATTCTTTCGCAATGCTTTTGAAAAATCATTTGAAACATTAGACGATACATTGGTTGAAAAATACGGATTGGATTTGGAAACATTTTTAAAATTCACACTAAAAGAAATAAATTAAAATGATAGTAATATACGCTCGAAGCCCTTATACGGTCGTGGTTGATGAAGCCACGCAAATAGGAAGTAAGATTGAATTGCGTTTATGGCATCAAGGCGAATCGAAACCTACTGACGCAACATATACTTTTTCAAAATCTAATCCGTCAACCGAACAAATTACAACCGAGTATAACATTTCGCCATACATAAAAGACTTCATTACCAATATCAATCCGTCCCTAGATGTTCAAGTAGAAGCAGAAGAGCCTGATATGTGGGTAAAGGTAGAGTTAAAGACTTTTTATACTGAAGACGGTGTTGACTACACATTGATTGATACATTTGATTATGTAGGTGTTAATGGATTTACATTGTCTAAAAATGGCGCAAATCAAATAAGCGACGATATTCTAGTTTATCTAATTTCCGACCAATACAAAGTATTAACGAATGATGGGGCGACTAATTTTGAAAGCTCACAGAATGTGCCGTACTTCAACATCTTAGTTGATTGGGAAGCAAACACAGGCGAGCAATTAAATTTAATTTACAAAGATTTAGCGGGCGGAAATTTTTTTAGTTTCACCGCATTAGATGACGGGAACACCGTCGGTATATATGCTTTAAAAATTCCATATCGTTGCGAGGGAAGTGCATACATAAACGGAAACACAATAGAGGCTCAACATACGGGCAGACTATCAAGATATACAGCTATTGTATATCAAACAGTATGCGAACAAAAATACACGCCAGTACGTTGTGATTTTATAAATCGTTATGGAGGATGGCAAACAATTACTTTTTTTAAAGCACGCACAGATACATACGAATTTAAAAGTTCTGAATTTAAAACGTTTCCATCTTCTTGGGATTTTAACCCATTAGAAGGACAATCAAAAACATTTAACCATACAGCAACGCAATCGGTCATTTTGAATACTGGATACGTTGACGAGAATTTTATTGAAATATTGTTTGATTTGTTTGCATCCGAAACGATATTAATCGATAACGAACCAGTAACCGTAAAAGGTAAAACATTGCCAAAGAAAACCAGTATAAAAGATAAAATGATTAACTACACAATTGATTTTGAGTACTCTTTCAACGTTATAAATGATGTTCAATAATGGTAGCTGTTTATATTTATATCGATGAATTAATTTCAAGTGTGCTTACGCCAGTAGCGCACCGAATCACCTTGTTTAAAGATGAAAAAATATCAATAACATCGTCAGTTCAAAACTTTAATGATATTGGAAAGTTGTATACCGACTATTCGCAGTCATTCACTATACCAGCCAACGCCACAAATAATAAGATATTTAAATATTGGTATGAAAATTCTTTAGACGATGGATTTGACCACCGAGTTAAATACTATGGCTACATTGAAATTGATACAATACCTTTTCGAAACGGAAAATTTCAACTAGAAAAAGCGAACAAAAAAAATGGCGCAATTGAAAGCTACACTATTACATTTGTTGGTAATTTAACCCAGTTAAAAGATAGATTCAAAGCTGATAAATTAAACTCGCTTGCTTATGTTGACGGTGATAATTTAGTAAGTTACTATGATGAATTGAATTTCGACTACACCGATACAAATGTTTTTGAAATTGTTACGGTTGGAGTAGCTAATCCAAATATAGCATTTCCGTTAATTGGAAGCGGTAGAAGATATGAATGCGCAACGGGTTCGGGTTCGGATATTACAACACCGTCTGGAATCATAAACACAAGAGAGTTATTTCCATCGATACCAGTATTTAAAATATTTGAGTACATCCAAGCGTGTTATGGATTGACTTTTATTGGCGTAGCTTTCGATGCCATATTCTTAAAAGACCTTTGGCTGTATTGTAAAAATGCTGAACAATTTTCATCTTTTCCGCAGGCTTTAAAAATAGATTGGACTTCAAGAGGTAGTGGTTTTGATAACACTACGAAAGGTTATTTAGATTTAACAACAGATGAATTAATTTTTAGATTCAATAATCTAAGCAATGCTTTCGCCA
>JAGORP010000154.1 GCA_018062725.1 Flavobacterium sp. | reverse complement strand
GTTGTACTACAAGTGGCGTATTTTAAATATACCAAAAAGAAATATGGCGAAGGTCGTCGTATTTTCTTAATGTCCCCATTACACCATCATTATCAAAAGAAAGGCTATCACGAAAGTAAAATTGTAACGCGTTTCTGGATTGTTGGGATTTTACTAGCCATTGTTTCTATTGTAACCCTAAAATTAAGATAAGATGAGATTAGTAGTTTTAGGTGGAGGAGAAAGTGGTGTAGGTACCGCAATCCTAGGGAAGAAAAAGGGATACGAAGTTTTTGTGTCCGATTTCGGAAAAATTAAAAACAATTATAAAGAGGTTTTATCGCTGCATAAAATAAAATTTGAAGACGAAAAGCATACCGAAGACTTAATTCTGAATGCCGATGTAGTCATGAAAAGTCCTGGTATTCCAGACAAAGCACCGATTATTAAAAAGTTAATCGAAAAAAAAGTTCCGGTCCTTTCTGAAATCGAATTTACCAATCAGTTCACAGATGCGGTAACCATTGGGATTACAGGAAGTAATGGAAAAACCACCACGACAATGATGACGTATCATTTGTTAAAACAGGGAGGGTTAAACGTAGGACTAGCCGGAAATATTGGTAAAAGTTTTGCCTGGCAGGTTGCCGAAGGAAAATACGACACCTATGTTTTGGAATTGAGTAGTTTTCAGTTAGATGGTGTAGAAAAATACAAGCCCCATATTGCTATAATTACCAATATAAGTCCAGATCATTTAGATCGATACGAATATAAATACGAAAATTATATCGCTTCGAAGTTCCGTATCACAATGAATCAAACAGAAGAAGATTATTTGATTTACGATGCCGATGATGAAGCCATCAATAATTGGTTGCAACACAACACAACCAAAGCAAAATTAGTTCCATTTTCCATTTCAAAACCATTGGATTTCGGAGCCTTTTTAGAAGACAACAATATTAATTTCAATACCACAAACGAACCATTTGTTATGCCAACAAACCAATTATCATTAGAAGGAAAGCACAATGTTAAAAATGCAATGGCTGCGGCTACAGTTGCACAACTTTTAAAAATTAGAAAAGACACCATTCGTGAAAGTTTGTCTGATTTTCAAGGTGTAGAACATCGTTTGGAAAAAGTATTGAAAATTCAAAATGTACAATACATTAACGATTCTAAAGCCACTAACGTAAACGCAACTTTTTTTGCCTTAGATAGTATGACAACGCCAACGGTTTGGATTGTAGGTGGCGTGGATAAAGGAAACGATTATACCGAGTTAATGCCTTTAGTAAATGAAAAAGTAAAAGCAATCATTTGTCTTGGAGTTGATAATGCGAAAATAATTGATGCTTTTGCCGATGTGGTTGATGTTTTAGTGGAATCATCCAGCATGACTGATGCCGTTAGACAAGCTTATAAAATTGCCGAAAAGGGAGATACGGTTTTATTATCTCCAGCCTGTGCTAGTTTCGATTTATTCGAAAATTACGAAGACAGAGGGCGTCAGTTCAAACAAGCCGTTCAAAATTTATAAAGATTAGGTACTAGTTACGTTGTGGTTACAAATAAGCAAATTAATGCATAAACAAATTAACACAAAAAAATGAAAGAATTGGTACAGAATTTAAAAGGAGATAAAGTCATTTGGTCATTCGTGGCCTTGTTGGCGCTATTTTCGTTTATGCCTGTATACAGTGCCAGTAGTAATTTGGCCTATTTAAAAAATGGATCAGGCAATACGTTGGTGTATCTAATCAAGCATTTGGTGCATTTGGTGATGGGTTTCACGATCATGTATCAAGTGCAGAAAGTACCGTATCATTATTTTAGAAGTTTGTCTAGAGTTTTGTTGCCTTTAGCATGGGTATTGTTGTTTTATACTTTGTTGAAAGGAACAGTAATTGACGGAGCCAATGCCAGCCGCTGGATTCAAGTGCCTTTTCTTGGAATTACTTTTCAGCCTTCTGCTTTTGCTTCAATGACTTTGTTGATTTTTGTCGCCAGATATTTGTCCAAAACGGAAGTAGAAGAAATGACTTTTCAAAAATCTTTGGTTTCTCTTTGGATACCAGTATTTATAACTCTTGGGCTCATATTTCCTGCCAATTTTTCTACGGCAGCTTTGATATTTTCAATGGTTTTAATGTTGGCCTTTATTGGGAATTATCCCATTAAAAACATCGGAATTATTCTCGGAATGGGTCTCGGATTTGCTTTGTTTTTCATTGTTTTGGTTAAAGCGTTTCCTGATGCATTTCCCAATCGTGTAGATACTTGGATGAGTCGCATCGATAATTTTATGTCAGATAAAACCGATCCAGACGAAGATTATCAAATCGAAAAAGCAAAAACAGCGATTGCAACTGGTGGTGTATATGGTTTAGGTCCTGGGAAAAGTATTCAGAAGAACTTTTTACCACAATCGTCTTCCGATTTTATCTTCGCCATCATTATTGAAGAATTTGGATTGTTCGGCGGATTTGTCATCATCTTTTTATACTTGATGTTGTTTATCCGTTTTGTGATTGCGTCATACAAAGCACCAACAATGTGCGGAAAATTAATTGTCGTCGGACTCGGTTTTCCGATTATTTTTCAGGCGTTTATTAATATGGGTGTTGCGGTAGAATTACTTCCAACGACAGGTCAAACGTTGCCTTTAATTAGTAG
>JAGORP010000153.1 GCA_018062725.1 Flavobacterium sp. | reverse complement strand
CTATAATAATGATCTTGAGAAATGATACCGACTTCCGTTTCGGGTAATTCGTTCATAATTTGATGAACAACGGTTGTTTTTCCTGAACCGGTTCCGCCTGCAATGCCTATTATTAACATATAAAGTGTGTTGTGGGTAAAGGGCAAAAGTAGGAAATATTTTTAGATTAGTTATAAACAATTTAAATAGGATTCTATCTGCAAAATGGTATATTTGATACCAGAAAATTTAGTATAAACAAACTTTATAATTATGAAAAAAATTTTAGTGTTATCGTTAATTTTTGTGGCTAATGCATTATTGGCTCAGAAAGTAGATGTTGTAAGTGGAAATTTTACGGCTTTAAAAGGACAATCAGAGGTTAATGTGGTTTTTGATTACAGTCATTTTAAATTGATGAAAGAAAATTTGACCGAAGCGCAATATATTCAAAATAGAGTCAAAGAATTGAATGAAAAAACCAAAGGGAATGGTGAAATTTGGAAGAAAAAATGGGAAGGAGCCAAAGAAATGTTTTGGACTCCAAAATTTTTAGAAATTGCAAATGTAGTCGCCAAAAAGACGAAAACAAATCTTAGTTTTCAAGAAGGTTTGGCATCTGCAAAGTATACTTTATTGGTTGAGGCAGTTTGGATTTTTCCAGGATGGGATGCTTATATGATGAAGCAACCTGCAAAAGTAACTACTCGAATTAAATTAGTGGAAACGGCTAATAAGTCAAAAGTTTTGGCCGAATTATTAAGTGAAGAAGCTCCAGGGGATCAATGGGGAAGTAACTTTAGCAACGAATCTAGAATTGGAGAAGGGTTTGCGAAAACGGCTAAAACGTTAGGAGCTAAATTTATTGCTAAAGATGTAGAATAATAAAAACTATAAATAATTAAAAACCCAGCCTAGACTGGGTTTTTTTCTTTTTGTTCGGCTTCTAATCGTAAAAGGTGGGCCATGTTTTTAATTACATTATCATGTTTTTTTACAAAAGGATTGTTTTCGTCCCAAACATATCCTGCTAAAACAGCACAGACTTTACGTTTTACATCTGGATTTTCAGGTTGGTGGAAAAATAACGTTTGTAAGTTTCCAGTATACCATTCTTTTACATAAGTAGTAAAAACACCAATACCGCGACGCATGTATTGTGTGAATTCTACTTCCCAGTCTACTTTATGACCTTTTAATTGTTTGTGAATTAATTTTGCCGATAACATTCCTGATTCGGTAGCAAAAGCAACCCCAGATGAAAATACTGGGTCTAGAAATTCGGAGCTATTTCCGGTTAATGCAAAACCGTCGCCATACATGGCTTTTACTGAACGAGAATAATTTTCAAGTTTTACGGGTTCAAATAAAAACTCCACATTACCAAAACGTTTGATATAATAATCAGATAGTTGAATGGCATTTTTTAAAGCTTCGGTATTGTCTTTGTTTTCTGACAAGGAATTGATAAAATCAGTTGGCCCAACAACCCCTAATGAAGTATTTCCGTTTGAAAAAGGAATTACCCATAACCAAACTTCAGTTTCTAAAATATCAAAAGAAATTAAAGTGCCTTCTTCTCCCGCTGGACGGTTAATGTCTTTAACATGGGTAAAAATGGAAGAATGCGGGTCCAATTTAGAAGGTGTGTCTAAATCCAATAATCTTGGCAACACTCGGCCGTAACCGCTTGAGTCAATAATGAATTTAGCGTGTATTTCTTTCGTTTTTCCGTTTTTATCAACCACAGTAGTAACAGAATCACTTCCATTAAAGGTAACGGCAGTCACTTCTGTTTCAAATTCCAAATCAATCCCTTTTTTGATAACTTCTTGGGCTAGGGTATTGTCGAAATCAGCTCTCGGAACTTGCCAAGTCCAATCCCAACCTTCTTCAGTAAATTTTTGACTAAAATCAAAAACGCATATTTCTTCTCCACGAATAAAACGTGCTCCTAGTTTCTTTTCAAATTTCATTTTATCGAGTGCTGGAAACAATCCGGCTTCGTAAAAATGATCCATAACTCTCGGAATTAAGCTTTCGCCAACAACCAATCGAGGAAATTTAGTCTTTTCTACAACCTTAACCTTGATTCCGTTATTGTGTAAATAAGAAGCCGAAACACAACCTGATGGGCCAGCTCCAATTACTAAAACATCGATGAATTCTTGTTTCATATTTTTCTTTTTTCTTAATAAGAATGTCTTACATTTGTAAAGTTCAAAAGTAAACACAAATAATTAAATATTAAATAAAATTACCTACTTTAATTTTGCAGGTACAATACTAGAGAAATGAGCGTTATAAATGAGTTTTTAAGCTTAAAGGAATTTAATTCGATTATTTTTAATAATCAAAAGGTTCAATTAAGTGATGCAGTAATAAATAGAGTTGAAGAAAGTTTTGAATTTTTAAAAGAATTTTCAGGGAATAAAGTAATTTATGGCGTAAATACTGGTTTTGGTCCAATGGCTCAATACCGTATTAAAGAGGAAGATTGTTTGCAATTGCAGTACAACCTAATTCGTAGCCATGCTTCTGGAACTGGAAAACCTTTGAGTCCTATTAATGTAAAGGCTGCAATTTTAGCTCGATTAGATACCCTTTCGTTAGGGAATTCTGGAGTGCATTCTTCTGTGATTCACTTAATGAAAGAGTTTATCAATAGAGATATTACACCGTTAATT
>JAGORP010000152.1 GCA_018062725.1 Flavobacterium sp. | reverse complement strand
TTTTTTTTATTTACTTTTCTAAAAACTGACATATTTTTTTTAATAAAGTTGTAAATTTAGAAAATTATTAGTCACTATCTATTGTAATGAAAGCCACAAAATTATTTACCTCGTTCTTTGAAAGCGAAAAAGCCAGCGGAATTGTGCTACTTATTTGCACCCTAATTTCTATTTTAATTACCAATTCTAATTTTGGTGAAAGCTATTTGCATTTTTTCCATATTAAAATCGGAAACTTTAGTATTGAACACCTTATCAACGATGGATTGATGACGATTTTCTTTTTAATGATTGGCTTAGAGTTAGAAAGAGAAGTGTATATTGGAGAATTATCTTCTCTAAAAAATGCGATGCTCCCAATTCTGGCAGCTCTGGGAGGCATGCTGGTTCCGGCACTAATTTACTTTACTTTTACTCAAAATTCTCCCGAAAGTAGCGGAATCGGAATTCCGATGGCGACTGATATTGCCTTTGCAATTGGAATTTTATCACTATTAGGGAACAGGGTACCAACTTCTTTAAAAATATTTTTAACGGCACTTGCAGTTATAGACGATTTGGGTGCTATCATTATAATTGCTTTGTTTTATTCGAATGATTTGAACTGGATAAATTTAGGAATCGCCATGGCTATTTTTGGAAGTATGCTAGTCATGAATCGACTCAAATATTACAAATTACTCCCTTATCTGATTTTAGGAGGGGTGATGTGGTACTTTATGCTTCATTCGGGCGTACATGCTACCATCACAGGAGTTTTACTTGCTTTTGCGATTCCGTTTGAAAACGGAACTAAAAATACCATTTCCTATAAACTGGAACATTCTCTTCACCAACCTGTTGCTTTTATTATTTTACCCATTTTTGCATTGGCCAATACGGCAATCATCATAAATCTTAGCAGTTCCAATGCTTTTTTTCCAAACTATGCTTTAGGAATTATAGCGGGATTAGTTATTGGAAAACCATTGGGAATTTATTTGTTTTCATTACTATCGGTAAAATTTAAAATAGCAAAATTACCAGAAGACTTAACTTGGAAAGGTATTTTTGGTGCAGGCATTTTAGGTGGAATTGGATTTACTATGTCTATTTTCATCACGCTATTGGCATTCACCGATGCTGACGTAATTAATAATGCAAAACTTTATATTATAATTGCTTCACTGTTGGCGGGCGGTTTCGGCTTATTATTCCTGAAAACAATTTTACCAAAAAAAGTAAATTAACCTAAGGACTCTGCAATCTTTAAAGCACATTTTTCACCATCAATAGCGGCAGAAATAATACCACCAGCATAACCAGCACCTTCTCCACAAGGATATAATCCTTTGATTTGAAGGTGTTCTAATGATTCATGATCACGTGGAATTCGAACAGGAGAAGAAGTTCTACTTTCTGGAGCGTGCAAAATAGCCTCGTTGGTATAATATCCTTTCATCGATTTACCGAATTGTGAAAAACCTTCCCTCATGATTTGAGTTAAAAACCTAGGGAAAACTTGTCCCAATTCAATTGAAGTCGTTCCAGGCACATAAGACGTTTTCGGGATATCGGCTGAAATTTTATTTTGTGTAAAATCAACCAATCGTTGTGCTGGCACTTTTTGAGTCTGTCCTGCCAAATGCCATGCTTTCTGTTCGATGGCTTTTTGAAATTCCATTCCAGCCAAAGCGCCATGTTTGGCAAAAGGTTTGAAATCTTCTAATTTTAATTCGACCACAATCCCAGAATTGGCAGTAGCTTGATCCCTTTTGGAAGGCGACCAACCATTGGTAACCACTTCTCCCGGACTCGTAGCACAAGGAGCAATAACACCTCCTGGACACATACAAAACGAATACATGCCACGCCCATTGACTTGTTTCACGATTGAATACGGAGCGGGTGGTAAATGTTCCCCTCTAAAATCGCAAGAATATTGAATACTATCAATTAAACTTTGTGGATGTTCGGCACGAACGCCTAAAGCAAAAGGTTTGGCTTCGATTAAAATTTTCTTTTTATCTAAGAGTTCGAAGATATCACGAGCCGAATGTCCTGTGGCTAAAATCAATTTTTGGGCTTCAATCGTATCACCGTTTTGGGTTACAATACCTTGAATTTCGTTGTTTTGTACCAAAATATCAGTAACACGCGTATCAAAAAGTACTTTTCCACCAAACTCGATAATTTTCTCTCGAATATCTTGAATGATTTGCGGTAATTTATTGGTTCCGATATGTGGATGGGCATCCACTAAAATATCAGGAGTTGCCCCAAAAGCAACTAATAATTTTAAAATTCTATCTACATCGCCACGCTTTTTGGAACGGGTGTATAATTTCCCATCAGAATAGGTTCCTGCCCCGCCTTCTCCAAAACAATAATTGGAATCTTCATCTACAATTCCATCACGATTAATCGCTTTTAAATCACGACGACGACCTCGAACATCTTTTCCTCTTTCAATTAAAATAGGTTTTAATCCCAATTCGATTAATTGTAAAGCAGCAAAAAGTCCTGCTGGTCCTGCTCCTACAACAATTACTTCTTGTGCATTGGAAACATTTTTATAGTCAGGCAAAGCAATTGGTTCTTCTACAATTACTTCTCCAGCAAAAAACACATTAATTTTCAAATTGAATTTTATGGCTTTTTGACGGGCATCAATCGAGCGTTTTAGTAC
>JAGORP010000084.1 GCA_018062725.1 Flavobacterium sp. | reverse complement strand
AAACAGAGCCATTAGATATTGACGATGGAATATTCTATGAAACCCCTGAAGTTTACACAATCGCCAATGGACAGCACGAAATGGTGGATCATGTATTAACTGAAACATTCAATTGTTTCTCTTTTGGTAATGGAGCCGAGTCTTATCAAATACGTGATGCATTCAACGAAAAATACATTTCTATTGATTTTTGTCCGACAGCAGTTAGTGAAGACCAATATCGTCAAGTTAGACGATTTGCTGATATTACTTATTCCGAAATTTATAATTCGAATACCAATGTAAATAAACTAAATGAGTTTAACTTATTCTTTGGAAATTTTAAAGATGATATTGAAAAAGGCTACGGCTCAATTCAAAAAATAAAAGGAATTGACACTAATCTTGATTTATATCAGGAAGATCAAGTAAGTGTTGTTTACTATGGAAAAGATATTTTGTCGAATGCCGACGGAACAACAAATCTTATTTCAATTCCTGAAGTGCTTGGTAAGGTAAGAACTTATGAAGGTGAATATGGAATTTCATCGAATCCGTCAAGCTATGATATTTACGGTTTTAATTCTTACTGTTCTGACATAAAACGAGGCGTTTGGATAAAAAAATCTAATAACGGCTTATTTGAGATTTCGTTTCAAGGAATGCGTGACTATTGGAAAACAATGTTTAAAAGAACTGACATTTCCGAAATACTTGGCGCCTACGATCAATTCAACGATTATTTCATTGCAAATGTAAAATTCAACGACGGAAGTTTCGTGACTTGGGTTTATAGTGATATAAATAACGGATGGCTCGGTAGATTATCTTTTAATCCAGAAGGAATGTGCCGTATAAATAATGAACTAATCAGTTTTCAAAACGGTGAAGTTTATCTACACAATCAAACATCGGTTTACAATACCTTTTACGGAGTAGAATCGCCAAGTAAATTCTCGTTTGTTTTCTCACAAGAACCAAGTACGCGTAAAAACTTTAAGACTTTTGAGGTTGAAGGCGATGTGCCGGTCCAAGTTTCTTTAAAAACCGATTTTAATGACGGATATGTTAATGTTGCAGATTTTGAGAAAGAAGAAAACGTTTGGCGCTCATATACAAGGGTTTCAAATGGCGCTATTGACACTTCTCTCCTTTCAACACAAGGAATAGGAAATGTGACAAATATTGCTGGAAACGTCTTGCAATTTGGTTTTGATTTAGATACAATAATTTCTAATGGAGACGAGGTGTATAATCAAAATATGCAATTGGTTGGGACTATTACAGGAAAGACTTTACGTGAATTAACTCTGAACTCGGTAGCAAATCTTAATAACGGAGATTACTGCCTTTGTGTTAAGCCTCAAAGTGTGGAAAATAATGGTTTGCTCGGCACCTTTATGAAAGTGGATTGTGAGTTTTCAGCCACTACTCCAAAAGAGATTTACGCAATTAGTTCGGAAGTGGCAAAATCATTCACATAAATACTTATATTTGCTGTAACTATTATTATATTTTAATCAAATCCAAACAATATGACTATCGACGAAAAAGTTAACGCTTTAAAAGCCGTGTTTGAGCCGTTCAGAAAGGAACTTGAAAAATATCCTTCACATACAGTTCGCTTAATGCAAGCGGAAGGTGTCGAAATAGGCCTTTTTATAGATATTGATAAACTTGAAAAAAGTGGAAGCTCAGAAAATTCAGAAAACTGATTACGAAAAATTTGTTGATTGGTGGAAATGGAATCGTTTCCCTATACCCCCAAGCCGGATGCTTCCTAATAACGGACTCGGCGGATTAAAAATTGTAAGTGATGGTGGAATTGATATATGTGCCGGATTTCTTTTTGAAACCAATAGCGGAATCGCGTGGATCGAATTTATTGTAGCGAATCCTGATATTAAAGACAAAAAAATACGTCACGAATCACAAATAATGTTAATCGCAAATTTGACGGTTGAAGCAGAAGAAAAGGGATTCGAAGCGGTATTTTCATCGGTAAAGAATCCAAGCCTTATTAAAAAATTTATAGAAGTTGGATATACCCCAAATCAAACTACGGAACTAATGATAAAAATAAACTAATATGTGTGCAGTAGCGACGGGAACGATAATCGCGGCGGCTGGAACTGCTTATTCTATTTCGCAGTCAATCAAAGCAGCCAAAGAAAAAAAAGCGGCAGATGAAGAATTAAAAAAACTCAATCAGCCAAATCTTACTAATGCTTATGAGAATAATACAGTAAGTACACTTGGAGCAGATTTGCAACGAGAGGAATCGGCACGTAATACTGCAAGTTCGGTCGCTGCATTATCAGAAGCGGGAGGGCGTGAAATAATCGGCGGAGTCGGTCGGGTGAATGCTGCAGCAAATAACACGAATCGACAAATTGCGTCCGACCTCGATATTCAACAAAAAGCTATTGACGAGAATATTTCTATGGATGATGCAAGATTAAGGCTAATTGCGGAGCAGCGCCATAATACGAATGTAAATAATCTTTCTTCTCAATATAATACAGCAAATCAAGCGCAACAACAATCGACGGCAAATGCTTTTCAAGGATTAAGTTCGTTGCAAGGAGTTGATTTCGGAGGATTTACACCACAAGTAAGTCCTTCGGGTGCTGGAAATCTACCAGCATCAACACCGAGTACAAATTATTTCAACAACGTGCCGAGTCCAAGAGTGGCGCCTAATTATACCTCAAACTAATGGCTGATGTAGTAGGAAAAACGGGTTCGTATGGAAATTTAACACCAATCAACGAAAATTATTTAGGTGATGCCTTAAAAAATATCGAAGACAATGGGTTTAAATATCGTGCGGAAAAAAGACTCATTGCCGATAAGGAAGAAGCAAAACGCAAATCAGAAGAATTAACGGATGATTTCAACGCAAATGTAGATTTGTCAGGAAATCAAACGATGGATGATTTGGCGGTTCCTTATGCTGCACAAGCAAGAGATACCTACGCTAATAATGTCCGTGCCTACAATGCGACAACAGATACAGCCGAACGAACAAGATTACTTCAAGCAAATAATAAAATCAAGCAAAGTTTTGATGTTTTCAAGCAAGTTCCCACTATGCTAAAAGCGAAAGGCGAGGAAATTTCAAAAGGCATTATGGAAGGGAAATATTCCGAACGTGATGCTGACAGAGTGGCTAAATTAATGGAAGCAGTTGAAACAGGAAAAGCAAAAATAACAATTGATCCTTACGGACAACCGAGAATTACTACTTATGCGGTTGACGAAAATGGAAGAATTACAGGTGTACTTGAGAAAGACCAAACGGTTGCTGATTTAGTAAAAAGTACTACTCCGCATAAAACGTCACAATATGATACGCTTTTAAAGAAAACGGTTGATGAAACACCTTTAGACGAGGAAGCTTTTCAGAAAGGTGCCAATATTTATGAGCGCAAACTTAAATATGACGCAAACGGCAAGTTAATTCCAAGAATTGAGTCTAAGGCTGATGCGTTTGCGAATACCATTGCTTCGGATCCAGGTGAAAGATATGAAATTGCCGCGCGAGAAGGAATTGACGAGAATGATACTGAAGCTATAAAAGCATTTGCGAAGAAACAATTTATTGACTCGTTAGCGAAAATGGATAAACAAAAATTAGACTCATCCATACTAAATTACCGCGAAACCGTCCGAAAAAATAGAAAGGAAGAAGAAAAAGACACTCCTGTTATCGGAACAGGAACTTTTGTTGCTAAAGCTGGGCAAAAATTTGGAGTCAATTTAGAAAAAGGCTCGGTTCCGTTTGCGGTAAAAGGCGCGCAAAGAAAACAAGGCGAAGGAAAAATCGAAACACTGAAAGCTGTTGTTGCAAAACCTGACGGTACGTTCCAATATGTCGTAGAAGAAACTTTTGAAGATGAAGGCACAAGTTCAAAATCTACAGTTCCGAATGCAAAAGGAAAAGCCGAATTAGCAAAAAACCCAGAACACAAGTTAGCTTACGACGAAATCGAGGAAGTAACAATTACATCGAAAAACAAGAAACCGAAAACTGTTGTGTATGACACGAAAGACAAAGCCGACGACGCTGAGAATTTCGCTATTATCCTTAAAAATCCAAAAACTGGCGAATACTTCAGTGGACTTGAAGAAGCGAATAATTTCTTTTCAGAGAGAGGTTATCAGCGTGGACTTCAAAAAATGAAACAACAACCAGCCGAATCAAAAAAACAACCAACAGCGGAAGAATTAATCGCCAAATACAGTAAGTAATGGATGAAGAATTAAAAGGTATAGTTCAAAGAATGATTGACGCAAAGGAGTCTGAAGAAAACATTGCGCTTGTCATTAAAAGCTATAAACCAAAAACCGAACCCGTAAAAAAAAAAGAATCTTCTGCACCTTCTACTTCACAAAAGTCAAGTTTGGAATTGGCTGGGGTTGCACCTTCTTCGGATTCATTCGATCAAGCAATAGCGAAACAACCAGCACAACAATCCCATAAACCAATACCTACATTAGACCGAAGTCTTGATATTTCGTCGCAAATTAAACCAAAGGATTTAAAAGGCATTCCGAAGGCGATTGACGATATTTTAACCGACCCAATCGTAGCAGAAAAACGCAAGGCCGAAGAAAAAGCATATACTAAAGACGAACTCAATAAGTATCGTCAGGCAACTGCATTGACAGATATTGACAACGCCGAAGTTGAAACCGAACTTTCCGCAGTAAAAAACGAGCAAGGAATTTGGAATACCGTAAAAGCCAAAGCCGCATCATTAGGAAATTATATTGCTAAAGGTGCATTTTCAAAAGATAATCCACTCAAGACTGAAATTAATGAAGCTAAACTTGAACTTGAAAAAGACGGAATCAAAAATCCATCAAAAGAGCAACTTGAAACTAAAGCTACGGAAATTTTTACGCAAAAAAAACTTGACGGAAAAAGACAACAAAAAATAAACGATTACATTTCAAACCTTGACCCGAAAGCTAAATTATTCCTTGAAGTTGATGCAGAGGATAGATTTAAGACACTTTCAAAAGAAAGCAAAGATTTGACCAATCGGATTAAAATGAATGAAAAAGCGGGACTTGATTTCATTGAAGATTTAAAAGACCCAAACTTACTTCCTGAAGATAGAAAAGCAATCGAATCGCAATTAGAAGTTGTCGCAAAACAATTAGATGCGGATTATGGTGTTTACGGTAAAGCTGACTCAAAACTTGGTTCTGTAAAAGATGAATTTGATGCCTTTAAAAGAAATTATGACGCTATATCAAATTTCGGTAGCCGTGCTGTTTCTTCTATTGCTGGAGCAGCAGTAGATACTTATGCGGGTGCAAATTATATCGCAAATACATTAGGCGCTGGCGAAGAAGACAGACAAGTAGGAATTAAATCTGCAAAAGAAGGGCTTGAAAATTATCAATCGGGTTTTCGTCCAGACAGTCCAGAAATAAATTCAGACAACTTCTTCCAATACGCTACAGATTTAATCGCAAATCAATCAGGAACCATTCTTGCCATGTCAACAGCGGGTGCTACGGGCGGAGCAACTATTTTAGGAGTAGGTGCTGCGGGACAAAAGTATTCTGAAATGTATAACGAGAACAAAAAATCAGTAAAATATACACCTTTACAGATGGCGGTTGCTCCATTGGTAAGTGGAGTCTCTGAAGGATTGCTTTCGGAATTGCCTACATATAGAACCTTACGAAATGCGGGTAGAATATTTAAAGCTGCAGCAAAAGACGAAGCGGGAAAACTATTAGTTGACGAGGCTATTAAAAAAACTGCATCCCAAATATTAAAATCTGCCGGCAAGGATATGTACCGAGAAGTAGCGACCGAAGAAATCAACAACGTCGTTCAAAATATGGTTAATCGGGATATTCTCGGCGACTATAATATTGGATATTTTGATAACGCTGAAAAAGTTTTAGTCGATACGGTACTTATGACGGGTATTATTAGCGGTATTCCTCACGTTGGAATGGCTGCAGTAAAACAATTTACACCTAATAAAGAAAATAAAATTCTCGACTCTAACGGCGCTAAAATCATTGAACTTTCAAAACAACTCGAAAACGAAAATTTAGAGCCCACAACTCGTAAAGTAATTGAACGACAGATTTCAAAAACCACCAAAGAGTCTGCGGAAATTGTTACTTCTACGGTTGAGAAATTAGGAAAAATGAGCGAAGTTGACGTAAAAAGAGTAATCGCTGGCGATAAAAAATTAGCAAGTCTTTCAGCTAAAAACGAAACTATAAAAAACGATCCGTCACTTGATGCTAAATCAAAACAAATTTTAGCTGACGGACTCAAAGAAGAATATAAATCGACCCAAGAAAAAACGCAAGCAATCGTTAATGGCGAGGTAAAAAATGAGTTAACTGAGGCTGAAATTGAAGAACGAAAAGCCGTAAAATCAGAATATTTAACCCCTAAAGACATTGCCGGAAAAGACATCACGGATGAGTCTGCAAAAAATCTAAAAATTATTGAAGCGCATCAACAAACAGATGAAATGATTTCCGCAGCACAAATAGAATACGATAAAGCACAATCTGCGCGTCAAGCATACATTAAAGAAAACGGATATCCTGTTGGTGAAGACATGGTATTCGATAAACTTGTTTCCGAAAAAGTTGAGGCCGAGGACAAACTTAATCAATTCAAAAAAGCCAAAGAGAATTTACTTCCTTTGCCAATAACCAATGAAACAGCACCTACCAATAATCCTACTTCTAATGGAAACGTTCAGCCTGGAAATATCACAGAAAACGTTCAAGATGGAAGTGACAACGTACAACCCACCATTGACGGTACAGAAAGTAAAATTGTTGATGAAAACGAAAGTTTAAATTTCGCTAAAGAACAAATAAAAAATGGTGTAACTTTATGGAGCGGAAATATTTTTATGCCGAGAATCGATTTAGGAATTCAGTGGGCAGATATTCGTAAAGGAGAAGCTGATATCGCACGTGGTAAAGAAAATTCGGTTCCAGCAAAAAGATTAATCGAAGCTTTTCAAACAGCAAAAAAAGAAGGAGGATTTAGATATAAAGAAGGAACGGGCACGCCTAATGCTCGTAACCAAGAATTCTTTACATTTGAAGATATGCAGCGCCTTATAAATGAAGATGCACTTACCGATGCCGAAATTGAAGAAATTAACCGTGAGCAAGAAACACTCGCAAAAGAATATGACGAATATTTTAATTCATTAGACAATGAAAGCCAAAACGAAATCAGAGAATACGGAGCAGGAAATGAGCAATCAGGAGTGGCTGGAAAGCCTACCGAAAGCCGAGAAAGCAAAGAGAATGTTTCTAATAAAGAAACAACAGAAAAAACAGAATCAGCCAAAGAAAGAAGAAAAAAAGTAGCCGATGTAAAAATTGACGAACTTGCTGATTGGCTAAAATCTGCTTTGCCGAGTGCAAATATAAATCCCAATGATTACAAATCTCAAGGATTTTCACAAGAGCAGTTAATCGACCTTATCGCAACTGCAGTTAAAAATTTAGTTTCTGCGGGAATTGAAATCGACGTGGCTATTAAACAAGTAATCGATGCATTGAAGCAAAAGTTTGATTTCGATGTGGATATTAATGATGTGAAATCTAAAATTTCAGAAGTTCCACCAACAAAAAACGAATCAAAATCTTCTAGTCCAATTGGAGGAAAAAACAAACAAGCATTTACTACTCGCTCTTTCAATTCTGAAAATCTTAATACTGAAACGAAAGCTAAATTAGAAAAATTAGGCTTGGATTATGACGTAGAAAGCCAATCACAAGCGCAAGATAACGCTGAAGCAATTATTGCTAAACTTGGTATTGTAGAAGCATACAACCTTGCAAAAGAAGGTCAAATTCGTGGAGGCGCAAGAACTTGGATTATGGCTCAAATGTTCGAGGACCTAAATACCCAAATAAATAAAGCTTCTGAAAATGGCAATACAGATTTGGTGGATTATTTATCGACCGAACTTTCAAATATTATGAAAACGTTTGCCAACGAAAAGACTTTAAACGGTCAAGAAACGGCGATGTTGAATAGAATTTACAATAAATTCGGAATGAAATATGATTTAGAATTCGCAAAAGAGCGATGGAAAAGTCAATTCGGTACGGAAATTCCCGTTGAAGTCGAAGCGAAACTTAAAAAACAACAATCTGAAATTGATACGCTTCAAAAAGAAGTAAAATCTCTTGAAGAACGAATTGGTACGCTTGAAGAACAAGATGCTATTGAAAACCTCAAAGATGTTGTTAGGCGCCATAATACTAAAAATCCAAGTTCGAGTTCTTTAAAAAGAGCGGCCACTGCTTTACGTCAAGCGAAATTCACGAAATCATTAAGCGATTTATCTAAATTACAAAGTGATCCGACGGGAGTTTTTAAAGGCGTTTGGGATGGAGCAATCGAAACTATCGCAACAGCGTTGGATGCAGGAGCAACAATTGAGCAAGCAATTAAAAAAGGAATCGATCAAATTAAAGACTCTCATTGGTATAAAAACCTTTCTCCTAAAAGTAAAATCGAAGCTGAAAAAATCGTTAAAAGAGATTTTAAAGAATTCATTGACGAGCAAATTGCAATTCCAAATACTAACGCAAATATAGAGCAAGGTGCAGTTAAAATACCAGCCGATGTGATTTACCAATTAGTCCAAAGTGGTATTGATAATATTTCCGACCTAACTGATGCTGTTCACGAAATTTTAGCAGACGATTACCCGAATTTAACTCACCGAGAAGTTCGTGATGCTATTACTGGGTACGGAAAACAAGTTGTTGAAACACAAGACGATATTCAGAAAGAAATCAGCCGTTTAAAGACTGATGGAAAGCAAATGTCTGCATTAGATGATTTGTCTGACGGAAATCGACCGAAACGAAGCGGAAGAAAGCCAAAAGAATATACTGCAGAGCAAAGAAATAGAATTAAGCAAATTAGAGAGCTTTTAAAAACACTTCCAGTTGATGATAGTGCTGACCAATCTAAATTCTACAAAAATGCGTTAGAGGCGTACAAATCTCGTGTACAGAACCGTATTAAAGATTTATCGGACGCATTGGATAAAAATAAGCGTATCATAAATGAAAAACGAAATACTGTCTTGGATGCCGAAGCAGAACAATTGGTAAAAGAACGCGATGCGCTTCAAAAAGAATACGACGATAATTTCGGAAAACCATATAAAAGTGATGAAACTTTAATTAATGAAATCGTTGCTCGTAAAGAAAAAAGTTTACGTGACCTTGAAGTTAAATTAGCCTCGGTAGTGCAAGACGGAAAAGAATTAACAAGAGCCGAAAGAAGAACGGTAACCGATCCGAAAATAGACGACCTTAATAAGCAAATCGAAGATAAAAGAAACGAATTAAACGAAGCGCTGGAAGAAGTTGGAATCGCAGAAAGTAAACGATTAGACCGTGGCGTAAAATATTCCAAACGAAGACTTGCAGAATTAAATACTAAACTTGCTAACGGAGATTTCACAAGAAGAAAGCCAAAAACCTATAAATACAACCGTGAACTTATTGAGTTAAAAGGCAAGATTTTAGTAGCAAAAACTAAATGGGATATTGAGTTTGAAAAAGAACAGTTCCGTCAAATGGGTTATGGGGAAAAACTTTTGGAATACACCTATAATTTATTTGGTACATTCAAAGGGTTGAAGGCTACTGCCGATTTATCCGCTATGTTACGTCAAGGTGTTGTTTTAGGTTCTAGAAATCCAAAAGAATATACTAAAGCAACTGTTGATATGCACAAATTTGCATTTAATAGTAAAGAGTACAAGCAATGGATGGATGAACT
>JAGORP010000151.1 GCA_018062725.1 Flavobacterium sp. | reverse complement strand
GATCGTCACTAATCGTAAAAAGGCAGATGAGGATTTCTTGTTTTGCCAATCTGATTTGACTAATAATGGCTTGTAAACACGATTCACCCGGCGAAAAGTAAATGCTTTCGGCCATTTCGCTGGTTTTGTTTGCATTTACAATTAATTTATTGATGTTTTCTAACCAAAGATTTACTTCCAAGTAATTGTTATCGGTCATTTTTTCTCGGGCAAAACGAAAAGCTTCGCTTCTTAAAAAATCACCTACATTTTTATCAGGTGCTAATTCGGTTAATTTCAGTTTGAGCTGATTTTTTTCTCCTTTACTTAAAAAGTAATCGTTGAGCGAATCTTCGATTAGGGCAACAACTTCGGTACGTAAATCCATTATTTTTCTTTATTAAATTGATTGGTGATTTTTTTGTCGATCAAATCTATTCGCCGAAATATGGTGTCCATTTTTTCGTGAAGGTCGGCTAAATTGGCCGTTGTTGATTTGGGATGTTCAAATTTTGCAATTTTATTTACGGTCAAATCAGATTTTACTAAATCATCGATGGACAGTTGGAAAAAATTAGAGATATGGATGAGGGTTTCTAATTTAGGTTCGGCCCTTCCTTCTTCATACGCCCCAATACTGTGCCTTTTCAACGTCAAAAGATCCGCAAATTCTTGTTGATTCAACCCCTTAAAAAGCCTGATCTTTTTGATGTTTTTAGCTAAATATGATTTTTGTTCCATAAAAAAAACTATTTTTTTTAGCAAATATCTAAAATTAATAGTAATATTGTATCAAATTTTTAATTTTGTAATTAAAGAGGAGGTTTTGAATTGCACGTGGATTCTACTTCATCTCTAATTTAAAAGTTAAATTTAAGGAAAATGTATATATTTGAATGAATAAAAACAACAATAAATATGAGTCACTTTGATAAAGTAAAGGGGTATTTGGTGGATTTAGAATATTCCATCATAACAGAAGATCGTGAACATGGGATTTTTGTGATAGAATCCTTAGAAAACGGAATTCAAAATGTGCTGATTGGAATTGCAGATCCGATCATTATAATTGAACAATACATGTTTAATTTAACTTCTAATGTAGGTGACGTTGCGGTCCAATTGCTGATTAAAAACAGGGATATTGTACACGGAGCATTTGTAATGGATGATACTGGCACTAAAGTTATTTTCAGAGATACCTTACAAGTGGATAGCTTGGATTTAAATGAATTAGAAGGTTCATTGACATCTTTGAGTTTGTTGTTGAGTGAGTATTCGGATGAAATTATCAGTTTCTCGAAATAAGTAGTAATTAATCGTTAAGTAAAAGAACACAAAATGAACATATTTAGAAGATTATTTAGAATTGGTTCGGCAGAAGCTAATTCGTTGGTAGATAAATTGGAAGATCCAATTAAAATGACCGAACAAGGAATTCGTGATTTAAAAGAAGATTTAGGAAAAGCATTGGAAGCTTTGGCAGAAGTAAAAGCCTTGGCGATTCGTGCCAGAAATGATGCACAAGCCGATACTGAAAAAGCAAACGAATACGAACGAAAAGCGATGATTTTATTAAAACGTGCTGCGGCAGGAGAAATTACTTCGGCTGAGGCGGATCGTTTGGCAAGTGAGTGTTTGGTGCAAAAAGAAGCTTTGTTGGCTACAGCCGCTACCAACCGCGATAACCAAGTGAAGTTTGATGGACATGTAACAAAATTAGATGGAAACATTAAAACCTTACGTGTGAACATTCAACGTTACGAGGTTGAATTAAAAACCTTAAAAGCACGTGCTAAAGTTTCTGAAGCAACTACCAATATCAACAAACAATTGGCTGATATTGATTCGTCTAGCACTGTTTCAATGTTAGAGCGAATGAAAGAAAAAGTGGATCAACAAGAAGCATTGGCCGAATCGTATGCAGATATTGCAAGCGAAAACAATTCTTTGGATCAAGAAATTGACAAAGCCATTGATTCAGGATCGTCCGAATTAAAAGCAGCAGACAGCTTAGCAGCCTTAAAATCTAAAATGGGCATCGCAAGTAAAGAAGGCGTATAACCTTTTGAAGCTATAATTTTTTAAAAACTACCTCCGCCAATTGGTTGGGGTAGTTTTTTTTTGTTTATGTTTTGTGATGCGTACTTCTATTGGAACTCGCGCTCATTTAGCGAAGCGCTGTGTGGTTCGTATATCGGTGAGATTTTGAACCGATATTGGACCGTAATGAGTGTGGATCTTTAAATACGCAAGCCCAATTGAGGCATTTGTAATGCCGGTAACATTTCTTAAATGTAGATCGAATAGATAAATAAAAAGGTCCATAATCAATTTCACTTTATTATTTATTTGTAGTTTGGGTATTACTACTTGAACTCGCGCTCATTTAGCGATAGCGCAGTGCAGCGATTTAGCAGTGAGTATTCGAACAGCGATGCGCTGTAATGAGTGTGGATCTTTAAATTCGCAAGCCCAATTGAGGCATTTGTAATGCCGGAAACATCTCTTAAATGTAGATCGAAGAGATAAATAAAAAGGTCCATGATCAATTTCACTTTATTATTTATTTGTAGTTTGGGTATTACTACTTGAACTCGCGCTCATTTAGCGAAGCGCTGTGTGGTTCGTATATCGGTGAGATTTTGAACCGATATTGGACCGTAATGAGTGTGGATCTTTAAATACGCAAGCCCAATTGAGGCATTTGTAATGCCGGT
>JAGORP010000083.1 GCA_018062725.1 Flavobacterium sp. | reverse complement strand
CATGTCAGAGATGAATTAGGCATTAACGAAATTTCTCAGGCTAATCCCTTACAAGCCGCTTTTGCTTCTGGTGCTGCCTTTATATTTGGAGGAGTTTTGCCTTTTTTGGTGACCTTATTTTTTCCGGTCAAAAATATGGAATATTCCCTCTATGGATTGGCTATTCTTTTTCTAGCTGGTTTAGGTGCAATAGCCGCTAAAGCGGGTGGTTCAGGAATTATAAAAGCCATTTTTAGAATTACTTTTTGGGGTACTATTGCTATGGGTTTAACAGCTTTAGTTGGACATCTTTTTGGGGTAAACATTTCTTAAAATTTAAAATAAATTTGTTTTTTAAAAATTAATCAGCATATCTTTGTGGCATCAAAAAGAAATTATGTTTTTAAATCAATTACATCATCATCATCATTTTTCCCACGCTCGAGCGAGGTAGTGATGATATTGTGTAAAATCATATAAACTATTAACCCGTTTGAGTATATCAAACGGGTTTTTTGTTGCATAAAACTTCGCTGGTATACTCATAAATTTCAAACAAAATGAGTATTTTAAAAATTGCCATTCAAAAATCAGGACGCTTAAACGAAGACAGCATTCAAATTCTTAAAGATTCAGGGATTTCCATCAACAATGGGAACGATCAACTCAAAGCCACAGCTACGAATTTCCCGCTGGAAGTGTATTACTTACGAAATTCTGATATTCCTCAATATCTGATAGATGGAGTAGTAGATGTAGCTATTGTTGGCGACAATCTTCTGGTCGAAAAAGGACAAGACATTCAGGTTGTTGAAAAATTAGACTTCTCAAAATGCAAAGTATCAGTAGCAGTCCCTAAAAACTTTAATTACCAATCTATTAATGATTTAGACGGATTACGCATCGCTACTTCTTACCCAAAAACGGTAACCGATTACTTTAATTCTAAAAATGTTGCAATCGATATCCACCAAATATCAGGTTCAGTAGAAATTGCACCAAATATTGGCCTTTCTGATGCTATCGTAGACATTGTTTCCAGCGGCAGTACTTTATTCAAAAACAATCTAAAAGAAGTCGAAGTAATCCTTAAGAGCGAAGCAGTATTGGCTGTTTCTCCTTTAATTTCGGATGATGCAAATCAAACTCTTCAACAACTTTTATTCCGAATCCAATCGGTTTTAAGAGCTCGAAAATCAAAATATATTTTAATGAATGTCCCTAATGATAAAATTCAGGAAGTGAGTCAAATCCTGCCTGTTTTAAAAAGTCCAACGGTTATGCCTTTAGCCGAAGAAGGCTGGAGCAGTGTGCACTCAGTGATAGATGAGGAAAAATTTTGGGAAGTTATCGATCAATTAAAATCAGCCGGAGCCGAAGGAATTTTAGTTTGTCCCATTGAAAAAATCGTTTTATAAACTATAACATCATGAAAAAATATATTTATCCCGAAAGTGAACAATGGTTATCTCTAACCGAAAGACCAACAAAAAGGTATTCTGACATAGAAGAAACCGTTAAAGGAATTTTTAAAGAAGTTCAAAAAAATGGAGATGCTGCTATTGCGAAATACACCTCATTTTTTGACGGTATTAGTGTTGAAAATATGGAAGTTTCCACTAAAGAAATTAAAGAAGCAATAGCTGTTGTTTCAACCGATTTAAAAGAAGCGATTGCTTTGGCTAAATCAAATATTGAACTATTTCATGGAGCACAAAAAACGGCTAAAATTGAAATAGAAACTACCAACGGAGTACTTTGCTGGCAAGAAAAAAAAGCCATTCAAAAAGTGGGCTTGTATATTCCTGGAGGCTCAGCACCACTATTTTCAACGGTATTAATGTTGGCGATTCCTGCAAAATTAGCAGGGTGCAAAGAAATTACATTGTGTACGCCACCCGATAAAAACGGAAGCATTAATCCAGCGATTTTGTATGCTGCCAATTTGTGTGGTATTACTAAAATCTATAAGGTGGGAGGTATTCAAGCAATTGCCGCCATGACTTTCGGTACAAAAACAATCGATAAAGTCTTTAAGATATTTGGGCCTGGAAACCAATTTGTGACCGTTGCTAAACAAGTGGCTACACAATATAATGTAGCTATTGATATGCCTGCCGGACCAAGTGAATTACTTGTTTTTGCCGATGTATCGGCGAATCCTGTTTTTGTAGCGGCCGATTTATTGAGTCAAGCAGAACATGGACCAGATAGTCAGGTAATTTTAGTTACGACTTCAAAATCGGTCTTAAAATCTGTAGAAACGGAAATTCAAAAACAATTGAATGATTTGCCTCGAAAAGAAATTGCCCAAAAAGCTATCGATAATTCAAAATTGATTTTGGTCAAAAACGATCAAAAAGCGATTGATTTCATCAACGATTACGCTCCCGAACACTTTATCGTTTGCAGTAAAAATGAAGTTTTTTTTGTAAATAACATTATGAATGCAGGATCTGTTTTTATTGGGAATTATACACCTGAAAGTGCAGGCGATTATGCATCAGGCACCAATCACACACTGCCTACGAATGGCTATGCAAAGAATTATAGTGGTGTGAATCTGGATAGTTTTATGAAATCGATGACATTCCAGAAAATCTCAGAAAAAGGAATTCAAAACATAGGAAAGGCTATTGAAATCATGGCAGAAGCAGAAGGATTACAAGCCCACAAAAATGCAGTTACGGTACGCTTAAAATCACTTAAAAATGGAAATTAATCAGTTAATACGGAAAAACATTGCGCAAATGCAACCTTATTCTTCAGCAAGAGAGGAATTCAAGGAATTGGACCAACAAATGATTTTTTTGGATGCAAACGAAAATCCATATGAAAATGGCATGAACCGTTATCCAGATCCACAGCAAAAATCGGTAAAACAAATAGTGGCGGATCTTAAAAAAGTGCCAGAAAACAATATTTTATTCGGAAATGGTAGCGACGAAGTATTGGATTTACTCTTCAGGGCATTTTGTGAACCCAATGTTGATAACGTAATCACTTTACCGCCAACTTACGGTATGTATGGAGTTTTGGCTAATTTGAATGCTATCGAAAATAGGGAGGTGTTACTCAATTCCGAATTTGAACCAAACATTCAAGCTATTCTAAATCAAATAGATGAAAATACAAAGATCATTTTTTTGTGTTCACCAAATAATCCCACAGGAAACTCTTTTTCAGACGAAAGCATTGTAACTTTATTGAAAAATTTCAACGGTTTAGTGCTTTTAGATGAAGCGTATATCGATTTTTCGGATAAGGAAAGCTGGTTGCATGAATTGAGTGATTATCCAAATTTAGTTATTTCTCAAACGCTTTCGAAAGCCTACGGAATGGCCGGAATTCGATTGGGTATTTTGTATGCTTCTTGTGAAATTATCGAGGTCTTGAATAAAATAAAACCTCCTTATAACATAAATAAACTCACACAAAATAAAGCCTTGGAACGACTAACTAATTACAAAAAATTAAGTTCTGAAATAGCTCATATTAAAAGGAATAAAGAAGAGTTATTTAAACAATTACTTGAGGTGAATTTTATTAAAAAAACATATCCTTCAGAAGCAAATTTCATTCTAATAAAGGTTGACAATGCTAATAAACGTTATGACCAACTTTTAAAAAAAGGAATTGTTGTCCGCAATAGATCTTCTCAACCCTTATGTTACAATTGCCTTAGAATTACTATCGGCACAAAAGAAGAAAACAATCAACTTATAAACGCACTAAAATCAATGCAAAATGGCTAAAAAAGTTTTATTTATAGATAGAGACGGAACCATTATTAAAGAAACTATCGACGAACAAATTGACGGTTTTGAAAAAATGATTTTTTACCCAAAATGCATTCCTTATTTGAGTAAAATAGCAAGAGAACTGGATTTTGAACTGGTAATGATTACTAATCAGGACGGATTAGGAACGGTAAAATTTCCTGAAGAGTATTTTTGGCCAGTGCACAATTTTATCATGAAAACCTACGAGAATGAGGGCGTAATTTTTGATAAGGTTTTTATTGATAAAACATTTCCTTCAGAAAAAGCACCCACACGCAAACCAGGAACGGGTTTATTGACTTCTTATTTTTCAGCCGAATATGATTTAGCCAACTCTTTCGTAATTGGAGATCGGTTAACAGATGTCGAATTAGCTAAAAACCTTGGTTCCAAAGCAATTTTTATCAACGACAATACAAATCTAGGAACATCTGAAATCAATTTCAAACAAGAAGAATTAAACAACTGTATTGCGTTAGAAACCAATGACTGGCAAAAAATATATGAATTTCTAAAATTAGAAAACCGAATCGCATCTACTTTCAGAAAAACCAATGAAACCGAAATTTCTATGACCCTTAATTTGGATGGAACTGGAAAAAGTAACATTACTACTGGAATCGCTTTTTTTGATCACATGTTGGACCAAATTGCACGTCACGGTCAAATGGATTTAGATATTGATGTCAAAGGTGATTTGCAAGTCGACGAACACCACACTATCGAAGATACAGCGATTGCCTTAGGGGAAGTTTTTGCTAAAGCGTTAGGAAATAAATTAGGGATTGAACGTTACGGTTTTTGTCTGCCAATGGACGACTGCTTAGCCCAAGTAGCGATTGATTTTGGAGGTCGAAATTGGTTGGTTTGGGAAGCCGATTTCAAGCGGGAAATGATTGGTCAAATGCCAACGGAAATGTTTTATCACTTTTTTAAATCCTTCACCGACGGAGCCAAGTGCAACCTCAATATTAAAGCGGAAGGCACAAACGAGCATCATAAAATAGAAGCCATTTTTAAAGCTTTTGCAAAGACAATCAAAGTGGCAGTAAAACGTGACGCTGATAAAATGATTTTACCCTCAACTAAAGGAATGTTGTAATGGAATCATCACTAACTAGAAGTTTACATAAGCAAACACCAATAAATAGATGATGATAACATATATAACCTCTAAAAAATATATTCTACATATATGAAAATTGCAATTATAGATTACGGTGCCGGAAATGTGCAAAGTGTACTTTTTGCGTTAGAACGATTGGGATATACCGGGAAAATCACTTCAAATGCGGATGAAATTATTACTGCAGACAAAGTTATTTTTCCTGGAGTAGGAGAAGCTAGTAGCGCAATGAAAATGCTTCATGAACATGATTTAATTAAAGTAATACTTCAATTAAAACAACCCGTTTTAGGGATCTGTCTGGGAATGCAACTGTTGTGTAAATCATCGGAAGAAGGAAATGTAAATGGTTTGGGAATTCTTGATATTGATATTAAGAAATTCTCAAATGATGTGAAAGTTCCTCAAATGGGTTGGAATAGTATTTATAACTTAAAAACATCTTTGTTTGAAGGAATTTCAGAAAACGAATACATGTATTTAGTCCACAGTTATTATGCCTCAACTAATAAATACGCTATTGCCACTACAAATTATGGAATCGAATATGCTTCGGCAATTCAAAAAGATAATTTTTATGGAGTTCAATTTCACCCTGAAAAAAGTGGAAAAATAGGAGAACTAATCTTAAATAACTTCTTAAATCTAAAATAAATCATGAGAATCATACCCGCCATAGATATTATCGAAGGAAAATGTGTTCGTCTTTCTAAAGGAGATTACAACACGAAAATTATTTACAATGAAAATCCGTTGGAAGTTGCTAAAAAATTTGAAGCTCATGGGATGCAGTACTTGCATTTGGTGGATTTAGATGGAGCCAAATCAAGCAAAATTATTAATTATAAAATCTTAGAGCAACTTGCTTCTAAAACTAATTTGAAAATTGATTTCGGCGGAGGTTTAAAAACCGATAAAGACATACAAATTGCTTTCGAATGCGGCGCTAATCAGGTAACTGGTGGAAGTATTGCCGTTAAAAATTCTGAAGTTTTTGAACAATGGATTCAAAAATACGGAGCCAACAAAATCATTTTGGGAGCCGATGCTAACAATAAAAAAGTTGCTGTTTCAGGTTGGCTGGAAGAAAGTACCGAAGATTTAATTCCTTTTATTCAGAAGTATTTTTCAAAAGGAATTCAGCAAGTCATTTGTACAGATATTGCTAAAGATGGTATGTTGCAAGGACCTAGTTTTGGATTGTACAAAGAAATTTTGAATGCAATACCGGAGATTCAACTCATTGCTTCAGGAGGAATTTCTTGTTTTGAGGAATTGCCACAACTAGCCGCATTAGGATGCGAAGGAACCATTATTGGAAAAGCCATTTACGAAGGGAAAATTAGTTTACAGCAATTGGAAAAATTCATTTTAAACAACAACTAACATGCTAACCAAAAGAATTATTCCGTGCTTAGATATTAAAAACGGAAGAACCGTGAAAGGAATCAATTTTGTTGGACTTCGAGATGCCGGAGATCCGATAGAATTGGCAAAAAAATATTCAGATGTAGGCGCTGATGAATTGGTTTTTTTGGATATTTCTGCCACAGAAGAACGCCGTAAAACACTAATTCCATTAGTTAGAGAAGTAGCCCAAACAATAAACATTCCATTTACAGTAGGCGGTGGTATTTCGAGTGTTGAGGATGTTCGCCTATTGCTTAAAAATGGTGCCGATAAAGTATCTATCAATTCTTCAGCCGTAAAAAATCCAACCTTAATAAACGAATTGGCAAAAGAATTTGGTTCCCAATGCATTGTTGTGGCTATCGATGCGAAGATTGTCAACAACCAATGGAAAGTGCATTTAGTAGGCGGAAAAGTAGCCACAGAACTTGACTTGTTCGAATGGGCAACAGAAGTTGAAAAGCGTGGCGCCGGTGAAATTTTATTTACTTCCATGAATAATGATGGAACCAAAAACGGATTTGCGAATGAAGCATTAGCACAACTTTCGGCAACCTTAAATATTCCAATTATCGCTTCGGGTGGTGCAGGAACAATGTTGCATTTCGCCGATGCTTTTAATTATGGAAAAGCTGATGCTGCTTTGGCGGCCAGTGTTTTCCATTTTGAAGAAATTCAAATTCCAGAATTAAAAAAGTACTTAAAAGAAAATGATATTTCTATGCGATTATAATTGTAATTTTTAATTGACATTGCTATAAAAATTTAAAACTATGACACCAGATTTTATAAAAAATAACGGATTAATTCCGGCTATCATTCAAGATAACGAAACGAAAAATGTACTAATGTTAGGTTATATGAATGAAGAAGCATTGGCAGTAACCATGAAAACCGGAAAGATAACTTTTTTTTCCCGTTCCAAAAACAGATTATGGACAAAAGGAGAGGAGAGTGGTAACTTTCTTATGATGAAAAGTTTTAAAATCGATTGCGATAATGATACGTTTTTATTTCAGGTAAATCCAACCGGACCAACCTGTCACAAAGGAACGGATACGTGTTGGGCAGAACCGAATTTGCCTACTTATGGATTTATTTCTGTTTTAGAGGAAACTATCGCCAATCGGAAAGAAAATAGCACTTCAGCTAGAAGTTATGTTGCTTCTTTATTCGAAAAAGGGATTAATAAAATAGCTCAAAAAGTAGGAGAGGAGGCTGTTGAAGTGGTAATTGAAGCCAAAGATAACAACGATACTTTGTTTTTAAACGAAAGTGCCGATTTACTATTTCACTATTTAATCTTATTACAAGCCAAAGGATTCACCTTAAAAGATGTGGTTACAATTTTAAAATCAAGAAATTAAATTTCAATTAATTGCACTTGACTTTTTAATCGCTCAATTAATAAATTCATCATTCGCTTATTGATGTTGGAAGAATTTTTGATGTATTCGGCATATTCATCCAAAGTAAAAAAAGCAATTATGATTCCTTTGAGCGAATTTCGGAATTTGATGTCTTTTTGAATTACATTTTCAATATAAGCCATTTTTCTATCCGGAGTCAGACTAAAGAAAGCACTTTTTTGCTTTACAGCATAATTAATAAAAACCTGAATCAGTAACTCATTTTGTAATTTCAAAATGGGTCTAAGCGTTTGATTTTGAAAAATTTCTTCCGAAGAAGATTGAGCGGAAATTGTTCCTAAAGTTTCGCCTCTAAAATCTGAAATAAAAGAATCACGAGTTTCCATCTGTTTTTCTTTAAAATTGGTCATTTTTAAAACGGAAATCGAGTCAAATTTCAAAAGTTATTAGTAATTTAGTGTTGAAAACCTATAGAATGTATACTTCAAAAATATTTGTTACCGTAGATGTTGTTTTGATAAAACCCAAACTACAACAACTTCTTCTAATTCAACGCAAAAAGGAACCTTTTAAAGATTGTTGGGCACTTCCAGGAGGTTTTGTCGACGAAAATGAAGATTTAGAAGCAGCAGCAAAACGTGAATTATTGGAAGAAACCAATGTTAAAGTAGATTCCTTAGTACAAATTGGTGCCTTTGGAAAACCTTTTCGCGATCCGAGAAGTCATACCGTTTCTGTCGCTTATTTTGGAAATGTTGCTGATGATACAGTCGCAATCGCTGCCGATGACGCCAATGAAGCCAATTGGTTTCCAATACAAGATTTACCCGAATTGGCATTTGACCATCAAGACATAATTTCAAATGCATTAAAAAAGTTCACATTATGAGATTTCACACCAGAAAATGGGTTAAACCCGAAGATTTAAATCCGAATCATTCCTTATTTGGAGGAAAACTATTAGCATGGATTGACGAAGAAGCGGCTTTGTATTCTATTGTACAACTTGAAAATCCAAGAGTTGTTACCAAACACATGTCGGAAATAAATTTTATTAGCTCTGCCAAACAAGGTGATATTGTTGAGATTGGATTAGACGTCGTAAAATTTGGAAATTCATCCTTGATTTTAAAGTGTGAAGTACGAAACATGATGACTCGAGAAACGATTATCACAATTGACAGTATTACTATGGTTAGTTTGGGTGAAAATGGGAAACCACAAGCACATGGTAAAACTCGAGTTGAGTTTGTAAGCGATAGAATAAAATAATTTAAAATGCCACGATTACAGTTCTACTTCAACTAATCGTGGCAAAAAAATGTAAAATGGTTATTGTTTATTATGCTTCTGTAATCGAATTTTTTCCGGAAGGCATTTCAAATATTTCCAAGTCAAAATAAACTACCGAGGCCAGAATATGGTCAAAAATGTCACTCATAATATATTCATAATTTGCGAAACGTTTATCATTTGAAAACGCATAAACCTCTAACGGAATTCCTTGTGCTGTAGGTTGTAAATGACGGCATAACAAAGTCATATCTTTATTTAAACCAGGGTAATTTTCTAAATAGCGAGTCAAATATTTACGAAATAAACCGAAATTGGTCATATTTCTTCCATTGATTGATAATGTTTTATCAACCTCATGAAGCTCGTTATGACGGCGAATATCCGATTGCTTTTTCTCAATATAATTGGAAATCAGTTGTATTTGCTTGAAATTGTCCAATTCTTCTTCTCTGATAAATCGAATAGAATTGGTTTTAATTAAAATATGTCTTTTTATACGTCTTCCATCAGAATTTATCATACCTCTCCAGTTTCTAAAACTATCAGAAATCAAACTATAAGTAGGAATCGTTGTTGTTGTATTATCAAAATTTCGAACTTTAACAGTGGCTAAATTGATTTCAATCACATCTCCATCAGCTCCAAATTTATCCATAGTAATCCAATCACCAATACGAATCATATCGTTGATAGACACTTGCACACTGGCTACAAATCCTAAAATGGTATCTCTAAAAATCAATATAATAACGGCCGAAATTGCTCCTAAAGTTTTTACCAAAGTATCTGTACCAATATCAAAAATTTTAGCCACAATGACTACAACACCCAATATCCAAAGCATGATCATAATTACTTGAACATAACTATCTATAGGCTTATCG
>JAGORP010000082.1 GCA_018062725.1 Flavobacterium sp. | reverse complement strand
CGTTAGATTTATAGTCCCTGATTGTGCAATGTTACCTTTGTTCTTATAAACGATTCTATAAGACGCATCAAACCCAGGTCTTGCTCCCACTATTGGTAAAATAGTAACTTCTAAATCTGGATGAACGCCATTTGCGGAAACACAAAAGTTTTGGGTAAACGGACTGGCTTGTGTTGGAAAATTGACTACAACATTTGTTGGAGAAACAGTAAAATAAGTTGGATTTTCAAAGACTGGAGTTAACGTATGTGTTCCTGCTTGTACTGGAATTGAATAATCACCTGAAGTATTTGAAACAACACTCCCTGTATTTGTTCCATCAGTAATATTGAACTTTAAATTAGGTAAATTAAAATCAGAAACATCACAAGTACCGTTATTATCACTATCTAATTTATTGTTTCCTTGAATAGTGTAAAAAGTGCCACCTGACGTGAATGAGCAATAGGAATTTACATGGCAATTTGAGTAGCCGTATTGTGCTATCTTTTGCTGAATTTCTTCTACATCTGATTCATTGGCACATATATATTGCAAGTTTGGTGTATTTAAGAAATTCATAATAAATAAACCTCTCTCATTTTTAACAAATAGTGTTTCTAAAGTTGAACTATCTCCACAATCAAATACCGTGATTCCTGTCACACCCGAAACATCTAATGCAGTTGAACGATTATATCTACATGTAATATTAGTATTATTATCTGGTGATGCCGTTATTGACACTAATTGATTACCAGAACAATCCAAACTATAAAAGGATCTTTTGTAACCTAAATTTAGTGACGCAAGTTGATTATTTGAACAATTTAATGTACTTATCCATGGTAAATTGGTAACATCTAAATTTGTTAGTTGATTATTCGAACAATTAAAACTTTGTATTACATATTGAGAATAAGGAAGAGATAACGCAGTTAAATTATTATAAGAACAATTTAATTGTGAAATTTGAACTGATGGGTTAAAATTTAAAGCTGAAATTTGGTTATTATTACAAGTTAAATCAAGTAAATTAGGCAAAGTACCAATATCTAATACAGAAATTTGATTGTAACCACAATATAGTCCCGTTAAAATACTATTTTGAGTAACATCTAAATTTATTAGTTGATTGTTTGCGCATTTTAAAGAACGTAACAATGGAAGGTGAGATACGACTAAATTATTTATTTGATTTACTGAACAATCTAATTCATTTAATGTAAGATTCTGAGTCAAATCCAAACTTGACAATTGATTATTATCACATATTAAACTTTTTAAATTAGTAAAATATTCAATTCCCGATAAATTAGTTATAATAGCATCAGTACCATAATATTGCTGAGGAATACCTGCATTGAAACCCACATCTAAATAATATACATTCAGCGCTTCTGCAACTTGAATCTGTCCATCATTATTTTGGTCAATTTTTATTGGATTACGATTAACATCCTTAGCCACTGCTCTCAGTATTGGTTGAAAATTACCATTTACAAATTCAGTAAGACCATATTGATTTGGATACAATAAGTTTGTTTTAAAATTCGCATCAGGAAAAATAATATTCTGTGCATTAACACTCGTAAAAAGACATAAAGCAATAAGTAAAAAGTAGATTTTCTTCATTTGGGTAATTTTAGTGGTGCAAATATATGAATTATGAATTATTTACAATATTTCATTTTTAATAAAACATTCTCCTTTTTTTGTCATTCCGACGAAGGAGGAATCTCATCAAGTTATTCGATTATGAGATTCCTCCTTCGTCGGAATGACAAGTTTTGAGTATAAAAAAAGCCCCACATTACTGTGAGGCTTCATTTATTTAGAAATCACACTTCGACAAGCTCAGTGTGACAAGAGAAATTATTTTTTCTCTCCTTTTTCCATTTTAGCTTTTAATTCAGCAAGAATATCGTTGTTATCACCTAACGTAGACGCTTGTGCGTTGTTGTTTGATGAATTTGATTCAACGGCAGCTTTCACATGTTTTTCTTCTTCCTCACGGAAAATAGCAGTATGTGATGCCACTACTCTTTTGAATTCTTTGTTGAACTCGATAACTTTGAAATCAGCTGCATCGCCTTTTTTCAATTTTTTACCGTCTTCTTTTTCTAAGTGACGCGTTGGGATAAACGCAACCACATCATCTCCGAAATCTACAGTAGCTCCTTTGTCAACAATCTCAGCGATAACTCCGTTGTGGATAGTTCCAACAGCGAAAGCATCTTCATGTTTGTCCCATGGGTTAGCTGTAGTTTGTTTGTGACCTAAAGATAATTTACGAGCATCAACGTCTAATTCTAAAACAACTACATCTAATTTTTCACCAACATTGATGAATTCAGATGGATGTTTGATTTTCTTAGACCAAGATAAGTCAGAAATATATACTAATCCGTCAATTCCTTCTTCTAATTCTACGAAAATTCCGAAGTTAGTGAAGTTTCTAACAGTACCTGTATGTTTAGAACCTACTGGGTATTTAGAAGTAATATCTGTCCATGGATCTTGTGTCATTTGTTTGATACCTAAAGACATTTTTCTTTCTTCTCTATCTAGAGTTAAGATAACTGCCTCAACAACATCTCCAATTTTCACGAAATCTTGAGCCGAACGTAAGTGCGTAGACCAAGACATTTCAGAAACGTGGATTAAACCTTCAACACCTTCAGCAACCTCGATGAAAGCACCGTAATCAGCTAAAACAACAACTTTACCTTTAACTTTGTCACCAACTGCTAATTTAGCATCTAATGCATCCCAAGGGTGAGCGTTTAATTGTTTTAAACCTAATTGGATTCTTGTTTTCTCATCATCGAAATCAAGGATTACAACGTTTAATTTTTGATCTAATTCAAGAACTTCACTTGGGTGATTGATTCTAGACCAAGAAAGGTCAGTAATGTGGATTAATCCATCTACACCACCTAAGTCAATGAACACACCATAAGAAGTAATGTTTTTAACAACACCTTCTAATACTTGTCCTTTTTCTAATTGACCAATGATTTCTTTTTTCTGAACTTCAATATCCGCTTCGATAAGCGCTTTGTGAGAAACAACAACGTTTTTGAACTCATGGTTGATTTTCACAACTTTGAATTCCATCATTTTGTTTACATATTGATCGTAATCACGGATTGGTTTCACATCAATTTGAGAACCTGGTAAGAAAGCTTCGATACCAAATACATCAACGATCATACCACCTTTAGTACGACATTTAACAAAACCGTTAACGATTTCGCCAGTTTCATTTGCAGAAATTACTCTATCCCATGCTTTAATAGTTCTAGCTTTACGGTGAGATAATACTAATTGACCTGTTTTGTCCTCACGAACGTCAATTAAAACCTCAACTTTATCACCAACTTTTAAACCTGGATTGTAACGGAATTCGTTTAAAGAAATAACTCCTTCCGATTTAGCGTTGATATCAACGATAGCATCTCTTTCAGTAATTCTTACAACTACACCTTCTACTACTTCTTCTTGATCTGTAGAGATAAACGTTTTCGCTACTAAATCTTCAAATTCTTGTAAGTTTTTTGCATCAACTGCATCAATACCTTCGGCATAGTTATGCCAGTTGAAATCTGCTAAAAACTGTTCTTGTGATTTTAATGTTTCAGACATGTCTGATAAAAATTTGTATTCCGTATTTTCTTGCGTTTCTGAGAGTGATAGAAAATTACAGAAGTGGTTGAAATAAATGTTACTACCTAAAGGAAACGCTTCTCCACCAAAAGGTGTGCAAAATTAGTCATAATTTCTTAATTACCAAATACTTTTAAGTGATTAGTGAAAAGTCATTAGTGAAAAGTTTGATTTTAATGTCAAACTGTCCCGAGGTTTCGGAATGTCGAAGTCTTAGAAGCACCATAATTATCATCCAAATAAACATTCACCCGCTATCCGCGCTACACGGTAGCTTGCTACTATCGGGGCTAGAAAAGAAATTACCAGTACATAGGAAAAAAAACAAACGAGACAGGTTTCAGAAACCTGCCTCGTTTTATATAGCATATTTAATTTTATTCTAATGACTTACACTTTCCACATCTTTTGGGTCGTGTTTGTGTTTGAACAACACCGCAAAAGCTATCGCGATGACCAAAGCATAGCCTGCAAACGCTAACCAGATGCCGTGCCAATCTCTAACTCCGTTATTTGTAAAAAAAGCATCAATTACCACTCCACTAATAATACCTCCAAAAAACGCTCCGAATCCATTAGACATCATCATAAACAATCCTTGAGCCGACGAACGAATTTTAGGGCTTGTAGTCGTTTCCACGAATAATGATCCCGAAATGTTAAAGAAATCAAAGGCCATTCCGTAAACCACACATGACAAAATAATCATCCAAAGTCCATCCACTGGATTTCCGAAAGAAAACAATCCAAATCGCAATACCCACGCCAACATCGAAATCAACATTACTTGTTTAATTCCGAATCTTTTTAAGAAAAACGGAATGGCAAGAATAAATAAGGTTTCTGATATTTGAGAAATCGACATAATGATTGTCGAATATTTTACTACAAACGAATCGGCATATTCCGGAACATTCGCAAATTCTGACAAATATACATCTCCATACATATTGGTTAACTGCAATGCACCACCCAAAAACATGGAAAAAATAAAGAACAATGCCATTTTATACGTTCCAAATAATTTGAAAGCACTCAATCCGAATTTCTCTCCGAATGATGCATCTTCTGAAATTAATTTTTGAGGCGGACATTTAGGTAAAGTAAACGAATAGAATCCTAAAATAAATGCTGCAAAAGCCGACAAATAAAACATATTGTACGAAGCTTTATTTCCAGTCAAATTGGTAATCCACATCGCAACAATAAACCCAATAGTTCCCCACACACGAATAGGAGGAAATACTTTTACGACATCAAATTTATTTTCTTTCAAAATATTATAAGCCACCGAGTTTGACAAGGATATCGTTGGCATGTAACACATCATAGCGGCAAAAATGACCCAATAAAAAGTAGTTGGATTATCTACTTGAGGGATGTAAAGCAAGGCTAAACCTCCTAAAATATGTAAAACACCATATAGTTTTTCAGCATTCACCCATTTATCAGCGATAATTCCGGTAATGGCAGGCATGATGATAGAAGAAATTCCTAAAGTAGAGAAAATGGCTCCAAATTCGGCACCACTCCATTGTTTTGTTCCGAACCAATAATTGGCTACAGTAATTAACCACGCTCCCCACACAAAGAATTGCAGGAAACTCATGACGGTTAGTCTAAATTTAATATTCATAATTTTGATTTGGTTTTTGTTTGGCTTAAAAAAGCTGGTAAATCTAATAATAAAATTAAATCTACAAATAGTTTTAACTTAAATGTTATTAACTAACTCCAGTACTTTTTTAAATTGTTCTTCTCGGGAGAGTTCTGAGTTGTCAATTTCTATAGCGTCTTCTGCTTTTACCAGAGGAGAATCCTCACGGTGTGTATCGATATAATCGCGTTGCAATACGTTTTCCAATACACGATCATAGGACACCAATTGTCCTTTTTCACTGAGTTCATCAAAACGACGTTGGGCGCGCACATCGGGTCGGGCATTCATAAATATTTTGAGTTCGGCATCCGGAAACACAACAGTCCCAATGTCACGACCATCCATTACAACGCCCTTTTCCTTACCCATTTCTTGTTGTTGTTTGACCAACATGGCACGCACTTCGGAAACTTCTGCTATTTGACTGACAAAATTGGATACTTCAAGCGAACGGATTTGTTTTTCAACATTCACATCATTCAAATACATTTCAGCAAAACCCAAATCAGGATTAAACTGAAAACGCAATTGAATTTTGGATAAATTTTTAATAAGCTCCTCTTTGTATAGCTCCACTTCATCTATAAAACCATTTTGCATGGCAAATAAAGTTACTGCACGATACATTGCTCCGGTATCTACATATGCATAGCCTAACTTTTTGGCAATTTGCTTGGCTAAAGTACTTTTTCCAGTAGAGGAATACCCATCAATGGCTATGGTGATTTTTGCTGACATCTTATAAATTAATCATTAATCCGAACAATGAAGCATTTGCTGACAAACTGTATCTTGAATACGAATAATCAAATCGTACTTTACCGAAACGAATTCCGAAACCTCCCGAAATTCCCGCAAAAGTGCGTTGTTCTAGCAATTTTAACTCGGCTGCACGTCGGAAATTATAACTCAATCGAAAACTGATGACACGCTGCGGCATGATTTCGGCACCTACAATAACATGTCGGAAAGCATTTCCTAAAAAACTAACTTTTTCTTCTTCGACTTGACCACCAATTGTTTCCTCGCTACGAGCTGGATTTGAAAAAGCTACTTTCCATTTTTGTAAGTTATCAACAGTAATATGCCAACGAACGGGAACATTTTCCAATTCTTGTGAAATTCCGGCAATCACTTCAAAAGGCAATTTTTCTCTGGTACCACTGTAGGTTGTGATCTGAGTTCCAAAATTACGTATAACTAAAGCATAATTAATATCATTTTTATCATCTACATAAGTCGCCGCGATATCGGCAGCCACTCCAAAAGATTGATAATTTTCTAACGTGGAAGATATAATTTTGGCATTGGCGCCAAGGTGCAATTTTGTCCAAGGTACATTATAAGCATATCCTAGAGAAAGTGCTGCTTCACTACCAGAAAAAGTTCCTGTTGCATTACCTTGTTCATCACGTCCGTCAAACTTACCATAATTTACATAGGTAATTCCACCATGAAAGGTATTGATATGTTTATCGTAAGTATAGGCATAAGAAGCCGTTCCGTAACTCACATCTCCAATATAGTTGGCATAATTTAAAGCCAATCTTCCATCCATTTCTTCATTTATAGATGCAGGATTGTACAAAGGTTGATTCACATCATAATCGTATAATGTAATGGTTTTACTTCCTAAAGCTGCTTGACGCGGCGAGGAAACAAGGTTTAAAAACTGGTATACACTCTCACCTCCTACTTGGGAATAAGTAGCGATTGTGGTAAAAAATACGAATAGAAAAGTAAGGTTCTTTTGCATTAATAAAAAGTTGCGTCATCATATAACGCAAAGGCGAAGATATTATTTTTTATAAAAAAAACGGCTAAAAAATTTAGCCGTTTTTAATTTATAGTGTTTTTGCATTTTTAACCTTCTCTTTTGTGATGGCAAGTTCTAAAACTTCGCTCATTTCAGATACATAATGAAAGGTCAAACCATTAATATAATCGGCTTTAATTTCATCAATATCACGTTTGTTTTCGACACAAAGTATGATTTCTTTAATTTTAGCTCTTTTAGCCGCTAAGATTTTTTCTTTAATTCCGCCAACAGGCAATACTTTTCCACGTAAAGTAATTTCTCCTGTCATAGCGATGTTCTTTTTCACTCTTTTTTGCGTTAGTAAAGAAACCAAAGACGTTAACATAGCAATTCCGGCACTTGGGCCATCTTTTGGAGTGGCGCCTTCTGGAATGTGCACATGAATATTATATTTGGTAAATATTTCCGGATTAATTCCCAATCGTTTGGCATTAGCTTTTACGTATTCCATGGCAATGGTGATGGATTCCTTCATGACTGTTCCCATATTTCCGGTAAATGTTAACGTTGCTTTACCTTCCGAAATAATAGATTCTATGAATAAAATATCACCTCCAACGCTCGTCCAAGCCAAGCCCGTCACTACTCCTGCTGTTTCGTTATTTTCATATTTATCACGTTCCATACGAGCCGCACCTAATACTTTTACAATATCTTCATCGGTAGCTTTTTCGTTGTATTCTTCTTCAAGCGCAATACTTTTAGCGGCATGACGCACCATTTGTGCAATTTTCTTTTCCAAACCACGAACTCCCGATTCGCGAGTATAGCCTTCTACAATTTTCTCTATTTGTTTTTTTCCAATAGCAAATTGTTTTGGGGTTAAACCGTGTTCTTTGATTTGTTTCGGAACCAAATGTTGTTTCGCAATTTCAACTTTTTCTTCAATAGTATAACCACTCATCGTGATAATTTCCATACGATCGCGTAAAGCCGGTTGCACTGCTGCGATATTATTAGAAGTCGCAATAAACATGACTTTAGACAAATCGAATCCCATTTCAAGGAAGTTGTCATAAAACTCATTATTTTGTTCCGGATCTAATGCTTCTAATAAGGCAGAAGACGGATCACCTTGATGGCTGCTTGATAATTTATCGATTTCATCCAGTACAAATACCGGATTGGCCGTTTTGGCTTTCTTTAAATTTTGAAGAATTCTTCCTGGCATTGCTCCAATATAGGTTTTACGGTGTCCACGAATTTCCGCTTCGTCGCGCAAACCACCCAATGACATACGAACATATTCACGTCCTAAAGCTTCCGCAATCGATTTTCCTATAGACGTTTTACCCACACCCGGAGGTCCAGTAAAACATAAAATAGGCGATTTCATATCGTTGCGTAATTTTAAAACTGCAAGATGCTCAATAATTCTTTTTTTGATATCATCTAAACCAAAATGGTCGCGATCAATTATTTTTTGGGCCGTTTTTAAATCAAAATTATCGGTTGAAAATTCATTCCATGGTAATTCTAAAAATAACTCTAGATAATTGCGTTGGATTCCGAAATCAGGTGAATTCGGATTGGTACGTTGCAATTTTTGAAGTTCTTTTTCAAAATGTTCCCCTGTTTTAGCATCCCATTTTTTGGTTTTGGCTTTTTGACGCATTTCTTCAATTTCTTGCTCAGAAGAATTGCCACCCAACTCTTCTTGGATGGTTTTCATTTGTTGTTGCAAGAAATATTCGCGTTGTTGTTGGTCTAAATCAAAACGCACTTTGGACTGAATATCATTCTTCAATTCTAATTTTTGAAGTTCGATATTCATATGTTTAAGGGTTGCTAAAGCTCTTTCTTTTAAATTATTAATTTCTAATAATTCTTGTTTTTCAACTACCGAAAGATTCATATTGGAAGACACAAAATTGACCAAAAAGGAATTACTTTCAATATTTTTGATAGCGAAAGTAGCTTCGGTAGGAATGTTTGGACTTTCCTTAATAATTTCAATAGCCAATTCACGAACCGAATCGATAATAGCTAAAAATTCTTTTTCTTTTTTAGAAGGACGTTCTTCCTTCACTTCTTTAACAGAAGCTTTAATGTAAGGTTCTGTTGCCGTTACTTTATCAATTTCAAAACGTTTTTTACCTTGAAGAATTACAGTAACATTTCCGTCGGGCATTTTTAAAATACGAAGAATTCGAGCCACGGTACCCACTTTATTAATTTGGGTCTCGTTAGGATCTTCATCTTCTTCATTGATTTGAGAAACAACTCCAATAATTTTATCCGAAGCATTGGCATCGTTTAAAAGTTTGATGGATTTATCACGACCAGCTGTAATGGGAATAACCACCCCGGGAAACAACACGGTATTTCGCAACGGAAGAATTGGTAAATCAGAAGGTAATTCTTCATTATTCATTTCCTCCTCGTCTTCGGGAGTCATTAACGGAATTAAATCGGCTTCATGGTCTAATTCCTGAAGTGACAAACTGTCAAGTGTAAGTATTTTTTGTTGAGACATATAAAATTTAGGTCATTTTGTCATTAAAAATTGACTATCTGCAATACAAAGATATCACATAAAAAATAGCCATCTTACTGAAAATCAATAAATAGTACAATTATTTGATATCCTAGCAAACTAATTAGTCAAGTTTTATGCCATTAAATATAAAGAGAAGTGTTCTTATTATTTTTATTGTGGATTATTGTTGCGGATACATGAGTGTTTCGGCAGTTTCTAATGATACTTTGCCATCTTTTTCTACAAAATATTTTAAAATAACTTCTCCC
>JAGORP010000081.1 GCA_018062725.1 Flavobacterium sp. | reverse complement strand
CCTAAGTAATAAACTGCCTTTTTTTTGCATCGAAATATTAATTCCAGTTACCATGCAAACACTATCTTTTTGAAACTCGTTTTCTAAATCACAAACTACCTTTTTTGACCCTATAATTAAACTGTCAATTTGGGTAGTTGTACCAATTAGAAAATCTATCTTTTTACTCATTATTTCGGCTGTCGCTTCTTTTATGTTTTTTGAGTTTGATAAAATGAGTTTTTGCATTTGCTTTTTATGGTATTTGAAATTTTCATTTTGATTATTTTCTACTAAACCAGTCCAAAAAATCGGATTTGAATATTTTAGTAATGCTTCTTTTTGCGAGTTTTTACATAAACTGTCAATTTGGGTAGTATTATCAAAAAAAAGTACGTTTTGCCACTCTTTTAACAGTTCTTTTTTAAAAGCCTGTATTTTAGTTTTACTAATATCTTTGAGCGTTTTAATACCTAACTTTTTGAGTTTTTCCATTTTGGTATATTTTATTTCAAAACGCATTATGTTTTTTGAAATATTAAATCCTCTGGAGCTGTATTGTAATGCTTTGTTATATAGTTTTACAATGTATTGCGAGTGTACGACTTGTTTATATTTGCCCTCAAATGAGTTTTTTTGATATTCAAACGGCTTTGTTTTATGAAGTAAACAACTTTCAATAATTTCGTTTGTTTCAATTATTGGGTTAATGTTTATTCCTACTTCTAAACACTTTAAAATACAGTTGTTTGAATCAATATTAAACTTTGTTTGAAAGTCCGTTAAAACCGATAAAAATGCCTTAAAATCAAAGTCGTTGTAATTGTGTGCGCCAGCGTTCCAATATTTATGTAAACTTCCTTGTATTGTAATCGTTCCAGTATCATAAATCCTAAATTCTAAACCTTTGTAAAAAGCGTTTTTGTAAGGCGTTGTTTTTTTACCGTTCCTGTTTACGGTTCTAATTTGTCCAGTTTGTAAATTGATTTTATCATAAAAATCTAAAAAGGGGTTTTGCTCTAATTCAATAGAACAAACGCCAGTAACTAATATTTTTACGAAATCAACCAAAAGACTATATTTGTAGAAGTTTTTACAATGCCAACGTGAAAACGAACTTTGAACAATAAAAAGGGCGTGATGACATTACGCCCTTTTTTAATTCAAAATCTAAGTTTAATAATTCAAAAAGATTACTACTTAACCATTAAGAGGGGTTAAACTTGCTTCAATATCGGAGCGTAAGAAGTAAACACGCCCGCCCAAACCATACGGTTTGAGTTTTCCATTTTTTTGCCAGTTGGCTACTGTTGATAAATCCACGCCAAACATTTGCGCCACTTCTTGGCGTGTTAAATAGTCGTTTGGTTGTTTGGGTTTGAAATGCTTTAAAAACTCATCTAAATGAGCTTTTACGCCTTTTGTAATTTCGCTTTGTAGTTGTTCAGGCGAAACTTGAATAAATTGAATACTTTGCATAATCGAAATATTTAATTGTTAATTTAATACTTCGACAAATATTTTACTATTTCGTTGGTACTCTATTACAGTACCAGTACTAAAAAAGTACTAATTATTCAATCATATTTATTTTGATTGATTTTGCTGTATTCCTTTTGAAATTGATTATGAATTGTTATTTTATTTTCTTTGCAATGCTTGATTACTTTATTAAGTAATTCTATATTTTGGAATAAATTTTTACTCTTATTCTGTTTATCTTCTGGTTTGTTTGTATTTGTACATTTAAAGTATTGAGCGTAATTTTTAATTTCTTTTTGGTCAGTTAGGCTAAATATAGTTTCAGCAATTTTATTATTAGAATAACCATTTTGTTGTAACTTATAATATTCGCCGTTAGCAAAGTTTAAAAGAACTTCAAATTTTTTCTTATTTACACTTTCATTCGCTTCAGGTTGTTTTGGTTCTGGAGTTTCAATTTTTATAAATTCTTTAAATTCTTTTTCAATTTCGTAAGCGTGTGGCAAATATTTTTTATTCTTTGTTGGGTCTGTTTGTTTTGCTAATTCCATATAAATGGAATAAACTTCTTTAACTGACTTTTTATCCCTATTGTCAATTCCAATTTCAATCATTTTACTTTCAAATTTATGTAAAAGGGTGTTTATTTGTTCGCCTAAAATGAAATAGTAATCTTTCTTAATATTGTTTGTTTTTAGAAACTCTAAAATATTTTCAATAGCACCTTCTAAACTGCTACAATAGTTATTTAATGGTGGTTCTAAAAGTTCTTTGTCAATTGAAAAATCAATTGTATCGAAAAGACTTTGATAATTTTCAATATAACTCTTTATTGTAAGTGGATGTTTGACGTCAGTTAAATATTGAGTTATTATTTTTTTAGCTTCCATTTGTTTGAAATTAGTTTTTGCAAATGCTGTTTTTAACCTTTTGTTCCGTTTTTAAGGACTTTCATTTTCGGTTTATGGTCTTTGTTCAATTGCTCGTAAAACTGCATAAAAAGGTCTGCATTTGCGTCTTTGTCTTCACTTTTATTAATGTAGTCAAGAAACAAACTTTCTTTACTGTGTCCAGTTATTCCAATTAATACTGCTGTTGGTATTTTTTTGTAATAATTAGTAGCAAATGAGCGTCTAAAACTATGCGAGGTTACAAGTTCCCATTTTGGGTAAAAGTCCCTAATTTTACGCATGCTTTCGGGATTTTCTTTTTTTGCATTTGGATTTAATTTTTTGCCCTCAACTATTTCGTTAATTTCTGCAATTTCGCAAACCTTTTTAATATGTTCGTTTAGTTTTTGTGAACTTACTTTATAAGGAAAATCGTTTTCTAAAATATCAATAACATGCGGGTTTATTATTCCAATAGTTACCGATTTTTTTGTTTTTTGTTGTATTAAGTCCAGGTACATGCGCCCGCCTTTGTATCTAATATTTTCCTTTGTAATGTTTAACAAGTCCCCGCCACGTTGTCCAATTTCGCAACCAATTAAAATCCATTTGCGGGCGTTTATATGCGCTTCATGTACAATTTTATCGCATGTTCTAATTTGCTCCAGTTCTTCAAATGAAAGGGTTACTATAAAACGTTCTTCGTTTGTTTCTGAAAACCCTTGTATTTGCTTTGCGTAAGGGTTTATTTTAATTTCCATTTTTTCAGCGTCCAAACAAACTGTTTTTAAATTATCAATTTGTTTGCCAGCATAATTTTTGGAATAGTTTTTTTTATTGATTAGCCAGTTAGTGAACTTATCAACAAAAGTTTTGTTAATATCTAAAAAGTGAACTTGCTTTTTAAGGCTTGTTTTTTCGTAGTCTTCAATTACCTTTTTAAAAGTTTCGTAACCCTTAACCCTACTTTCAGAAATTCCAATTTTTGAGCGTCCCGATACTTTGCGAGTGTTTGCATTATCAATAATGTATTGAATATGATTTTTTAATAAACCTGTATCGGTTTTTTCTACTCTTTCAAAACAATTATCAATTTGAGTTTGTAACCAAAATTTGTCGATTAAAACCCCTTTTGCGAGGTCTTTGTTTAATCTGCGGAAAATATAACTATCTAATTTTTTGAGCTCGTTAAATAGCTCTTTATTTTCATCAATATTTTGTTTCGGGCGGTTGGTTTTTTCGCTCCAGTCTTTTGGGTTAATTGTAAACCCTGTATTCAATTCTATTAGGTTATTTCTTCCAGTAGATAAATAAACCTTAATTGCAACGTTTTTATTTGCATTGCTTCTTATTCTAAAATTTACACTTGCCATAATTTGAATTTTTGAACTTTTGAACAATTCAAAATTAAGGCTTTTTTTAAACTTGCCAAACATTTGCCAAACATTTGCCAAACATTATTCTATTTTATTAGTTTTTATTCTATTTTTTTATTTCCTTTGCAAAGGCTTGAAACAATAGAATTATAAGGGGTTTCGGAGCTTTTTTGTAGTCTTTTCGGTATTTTTGTAAATCCTTGAAATAGTGGGGTTTTGCGTCCCGCCTTGAGTACAAAAGCTCCTAACGTAAGTTAGGAGCTTTTTTGTTTTTATTTTATTTTATTTTTTTTTTTTTTTTTTTGAATTTGATGTGGTGGTTTTTTACATCCAAAAAAACAAAAGCACTAATTGCGGAATCAGTCCAATTGCATACCCTAACGTTAATTCGGTTGTGGTGTGAGCTTTCATGACTAATCGTGAAGAAGCAACAAAGCCGTTGCAAAGTAAGAGCGCTACAATAAAATAAGTGTTTTTAATTCCGAAGTGGATAAAACTAGCAATGCAAAAAGCCGTTATGGAAGCCATTCCTAGCATGTGTAAACTGACTTTTTTCTCAAAAAAAACCAAAACCAAGGCAATGGCACTGCTGATTATGCTTCCCAAGAAAAAATAGAATAATTCGGGACTTACATCTAGTGTAAAACTTTTAAAAATTAAAGTTCCTAACAGCGCAATTTGTATCACTAATGGGATTTTTCGTTGGGTTACATTGGTCACCATAATCGAATCTATTTTATTTAAGGTGACCAATAGATAAAAGATGGCTAAGGGAATGAAAACCGTAATGATTAAGGTTTGTATCAAATACAGATAAATGGTTTCATAGTTGAAATAGCCGGTGGTAGTTATAAAGAAGAATAACACGGCAAACACCGATATGAAAATAGGATGAAAGGCGTAGGAAAAAAAAGGAAGTATCTTTTTCAAGATTATATTTTTTTACGCATTCTAGCTACTGGTATGTCTAGTTGCTCGCGGTATTTGGCCACCGTTCTACGTGCAATGGGGTAGCCGCGTTCTTTAAGTAAATCGGCTAATTGGTCGTCTGGAAGCGGTTTGCTTTTGTCTTCTTCGGAAATGACTTGTTCTAAAATTTTCTTGATTTCGATGGTAGAAACTTCTTCGCCTTGATCGTTTACCATGGCTTCTGAAAAAAATTCTTTCAATAATTTTGTTCCGTAAGGCGTGTCCACATACTTGCTGTTGGCTACACGAGAAACAGTCGAAATATCCAAACCTATCATGTCGGCAATGTCTTTTAAGATCATTGGTTTTAGCTTGGTCTCGTCACCATCAAGGAAGTATTCTTGTTGAAAATGCATAATGGCGTTCATGGTCACATAAAGGGTTTCTTGACGTTGTTTGATGGCATCAATAAACCATTTGGCCGAATCTAATTTTTGTTTGATGAATTGTACCGCATCTTTTTGGGCATTCGATTTGTCTTTCGAATCTTTATAGGTCTTCATCATGTCTTGGTAATCTTTCGACACGTGAAGTTCGGGAGCGTTTCGACCGTTTAATGTCAATTCTAATTCGTCGTCTATAATGCGAATCGCGAAATCTGGGACAACATGTTCTGTAACTTTATTGGCGCCTGTAAAAGAACCGCCTGGTTTCGGGTTTAGTTTTTCAATTTCTTCTATTGCTTTTTTAAGTTGTTCTTTGGTTACATTAAATTTTTGCAATAGCTTTTCGTAATGTTTTTTGGTAAAAGCATCAAATTGATCTTCGATGATTTTTATCGATAATTCCACCGATTCGGTCGGAGTCTTATGTTTTAATTGCAATAATAAACACTCTTGTAGGTCACGAGCGCCTACACCAGAAGGTTCTAATTCGTGAACGATATGCAGGATTTTTTCCACCGTTTTTTCATCGGTGTAAATACCTTGTGTAAAAGCTAAATCGTCTACAATATCTTGAATACTTCTGCGGATATAACCCATATCATCAATACTTCCGACTAAAAATTCGGCAATATCGCGTTGGTCGTCCGTTAAAATAAAGGTGTTTAACTGATTGATTAAATCTTGATGAAAACTTACCGGAGCGGCGAATGGTGTTTCGCGCTCTTCGTCATCATCGCTATAATTATTTGCTTGTGTTTTGTAATCGGGTGTGTCGTCGCTACTGATGTATTCGTCTATGTTGATGTCGTCTGAACTGTAATCTTCGTTGTCGTAATCTTCGTTATCGTAGTCATCTTCATTGTTGTCAAACTCATCTTTTTCAAACTTTTCTTCATCTTCCACGCCGCCTTCAAGAGCTGGGTTTTCGTTCATTTCCTCCATCAAACGTTGCTCAAAAGCCTGAGTAGGCAATTGAATCAACTTCATCAACTGGATTTGCTGAGGTGAAAGTTTTTGCGATAATTTGAATTGTAAGTTTTGTTTTAACATTTTTGACTGTTGTTTATTGGTGGATTTGGATTACCGAACGAATAACCCAATCCACAAATCCACTTTGTATTAAAATTCAGCATTCATAGGTGTTCTTGGGAACGGAATGACGTCGCGAATATTGGTCATACCTGTTACGAACAATACCAATCTTTCGAAACCTAATCCGAAACCAGAGTGAACCGCGCTTCCGAATCGTCTCGTGTCTAAATACCACCATAATTCTTCTTCGTCGATACCTATGGCTTTCATTTTTTCGATTAAAACGTCTAAACGTTCTTCTCTTTGTGAACCTCCTACAATTTCTCCAATTCCTGGGAATAAAATATCCATCGCGCGAACGGTTTCTTTTCCTGGTTCGGTATTATCATTCAAACGCATGTAAAACGCTTTTATTTTGGCTGGATAATCAAATAAGATTACCGGACATTTGAAGTGTTTTTCTACCAAGAAACGTTCGTGCTCGCTTTGTAAGTCAGCACCCCATTCTTCAATTAAATATTGGAATTTTTTCTTTTTATTTGGCGTCGAATCTCTTAAAATATCAATCGCTTCGGTATACGAAACACGTTTGAAGTTGTTTTCTAATACGAATTGTAATTTTTCCAACAAGGCCATTTCACTACGTTCTGCTTGTGGCTTTTGTTTTTCTTCTTCGATTAAACGACCTTCTAAGAATTTTAAATCATCGGCACAATGTTCAACCGCATATTTCACCACATATTTTATGAAATCTTCGGCCAAATCCATGTTGTCTGCTAAGTCATTGAAGGCTACTTCAGGCTCAATCATCCAAAACTCGGCTAAGTGACGCGATGTGTTGGAATTTTCGGCACGGAATGTTGGTCCGAAGGTGTAAATCTGCCCTAAAGCCATAGCGAATGTCTCGCCTTCCAATTGACCAGAAACGGTAAGGTTGGTGTGTTTTCCGAAGAAATCTTTAGAGTAATCAATGTTTCCTTCTTCGTTTTTAGGTAGATTGTCTAAAGGCAATGAGGTTACTTGAAACATTTCTCCTGCACCTTCCGCATCGGCACCAGTTATCACAGGGGTGTTTACATACACAAAGCCTTTTTGTTGAAAATACTGATGTACGGCAAATGACAATACCGAACGGACGCGCATAATGGCTCCAAAGGCATTGGTGCGCACACGTAAATGAGCGTTGGCACGTAAAAATTCTAAGGAATGTTTTTTAGGTTGCATTGGAAATTTCTCTGCATCCGAATCGCCAAGAATTTCTAGTTTTTTAACCTGAATTTCGTATTTCTGACCTGCACCTTGACTTTCTACCAATTCGCCAGTTACGGCAATTGCCGCTCCAGTAGTGATTCTTTTTAAAGTGTTTTCGGGTGTGTTTTCAAAATCGACTACACACTGAATATTATGAAGGGTTGAACCATCGTTCAACGCAATAAATTGATTATTTCTAAAAGTTCTTACCCATCCTTTTGCGGTTACTTCGTGTACTGTTTTCGTGCTGTTTAGTAAGTCTTTAACTTTTGTATGTTTCATTTTCATTTTAGAATTTAGAATTTAGAAATCAGAGAACCGAATTCTAAAAAATACTTTTTACTATAATGTGCAAATATAGTGGATTTGTGTGAAAAGAGAAAGTTTGTGAAACATCAAATATTCCTATTTGTTAAATTGATTTTTTTCTAAAAAAAAGTGAATAACCAAAAGTAAATGTGTTCTTGGCAATTTCTTTACAATGCGTTCAATGGTTATTTTTTATTCTGTATTAAAAATGAAGTTTTATTATAGATAATTTAACGAATTGAATATTTTGATTAAATATATTTAACAAAGAATAGTAAAACAATCCATTTTTTGAATTATAATCAAAATTTAACAATGTTTTAACTTTTGAAGAATAGTTATTCTTTCAATTCGTACTAATTTTGCCAAAAAATATTTAAGCATCTAAAAATGAAAAAATTAGCCCCATTTTTGTCTCTTTTGATTTTACTTGTTGCGTCTTGTACTGCTGAGCCAATCCAATCTGAGCCAAATTCATTAGAAATAGTTCCAGAATCTCTTTTTATGTCTGGTGAATTAAACGGATTCCCTTATGCAAATTTAAAGCCATTGGCTTATTTAGATGCGTCGTCATCTCAAACTACATTGGAAACTTATGTAACGCCACTAACAAGTCATAAGTATTTAGTTTTACAAGGAACCGATATGAGTTTAAATGGGTCAGCAAGCACAGAATCAATTTTAATCAATATTAGAATTCCGGAAAGTCAGTGGGCTGTTGGGATTTATGAATTAAAAGATGATGTTTCTTTTCCTATGAACGGTTTAAATAGTTGTGTAAGCTTAGTTGAAGCAGGTGCTGGAAATAAAACTAAATCTTTATCCGGGACCATTGTAATTACCGAGTTTGATCCGATTGGAAAAAGAATTAAAGGGAATTTTAGTTTTACTTATTTTAGAGAGAACGATACATTTTTAGAACAACCATTGACTTTTAACAATGGTGCATTTAATTACAAGTTGGATGATCCTTATTTTAACTAATTGAAAAAGTTTAATAAAAAAAAGCTTCCAAATAATGGAAGCTTTTTTTGTGTAATTATTTTTTTTCAAAAGCGTCTACCGCTTCATCACTTGGCTCTAAAATGTCAATTGTTGGTGTGATAAATTCTTGTTCGTTGGCAATAGAACGGTTGAGTGATAATACTAACGCTGGTAATAAGACCAAATTGGATAACATTCCGAAGAATAAGGTTAAAGCAACTAAGCCACCCAAAGCAACAGTGCCTCCAAAACTAGATAACATAAACACTGAAAATCCGAAAAATAAGACAATTGAAGTGTAAAACATACTGATTCCGGCATCATCGAAAGTGGCGAAAACTGATTTTTTAATTTTCCAATCGTTACGGGACAATTCTAATCGGTATTGGGCTAAGAAGCGTAAGGTGTCATCGACCGACATTCCGAAGGCGATACCGAATACTAAAATAGTGGAAGGTTTTAACGGAATGTTTAAAAAGCCCATAAGTCCTGCTGTCATTAAGAGCGGCAGTAAATTCGGAATAATAGAAACCAATACCATTTTAAACGAACGGAACATAATAGCGACTAATCCTGCCGTTAAAGCAAAGGCCATTAGTAGCGAAGAAAGTAAGTTGTCTAATAAATATTTGGTTCCTTTTTGAAATACAGATGGTTTTCCGGTGATGATTACTTCATAACGAGAAGGTGGGAATACTTTGTCGGCTTTTGCTCGAAGTTGTGCTTCGATGGCTTCCATTTTTTCTCCGTTTTCATCTTTAATAAATGTAGTGATTCGAGCATATTGTCCGGTATCGTCGACATAACTTTTCATTAAATTGTCTTTCGAATTTTGCGTGGCATTTTTAGCATACGATAATATAAAAGACTGTTCTTGAGCGGTTGGGAGTTCGTAAAAATCGGAATTATTGTTGTAATACACTTGTTTAGAATACTTCACTAGGTTAACAACCGATAAAGGTTTTGATAATTCTGGAATTTCGAGAATGGTTTCTTCTAATTCTTCCATGCGCTTTAAGGTGCTTAATTTCATCACGCCTTTTTTTCGCTTGGTATCGATCATAATTTCCAAGGGCATCACCCCACTAAACTCTTTTTCGAAAAAACGAATATCATCAAAAAAAGCAGTTTTCTTTGGCATGTCTTCAAGGATGCTTCCCGAAATACGCATTTTATGAATGCCAATTAATCCAATAATTAGCATACAAATGGCTACAATGTAAACGCC
>JAGORP010000080.1 GCA_018062725.1 Flavobacterium sp. | reverse complement strand
CAACTAGCTTTGGCTCAATTCGTTAGAAGTATTCAATCGTTTGATTCAAAATATGATGCAGGAAGAATTCTTGTACCTAATGATGGACAGCCTTTCCCTAATTTTACCGCTCAAGAAAATAATGGTAAAAATTTATTCCTTGCTCCTCCTGTTTTTGATGCTACTGGAAATAGAACTGGCGGTGGTTTAGGTTGTGCTGGTTGCCATGCTGCTCCCGAATTCGACATCGACCCCAATACTAGAAATAACGGAATTATAGGAACCATTGCAGGGACAGGTATAGATATTACGGTAACTCGTGCGCCTTCCCTTCGTGATTTGGTTAAGCTTGACGGAACGTTAAACGGTGGATTCATGCATACTGCTAATATCAATTCGCTACAAGCTGCTATCGGACATTATGGTACCATTACTCTAGCTCCAGGAAATACAAATCTGGATCCAAGATTACGACCTAATGGTTTCGGACAACAATTGCATCTTACCGCCACAGAAGTAAATGCAACAATCGCTTTTCTAAGAACTTTATCGGGCAAAAATGTTTATACCGACCCTAAATGGTCATCTCCTTTTTAATTTATTTTTTTTGGTTGTTATATTATTCAAAAATGCTTCAATTTGAGGCATTTTTTATTGAAATAACTTTTATCTTTGCGCTTCTTAAAATTATACGCACATAACGAAACACGAAAGCGTAAATGCTCTATATGTATTGAGTAATGCAAGTGCTTCAATGGAAAGTTAAAAAACAAATAATAAAGTAACAGATGAAAATTTCATATAACTGGTTAAAACAATTTATTAAAACTGATTGGACTGCTGAAACTGCGGAAGCTTTACTAACCGACCTTGGTTTGGAAGTAGAAGGAATTGAAAAATACCAATCGGTAAAAGGTGGATTGGAAGGTGTTGTCGTGGGACATGTTCTTACTTGTGTGCAGCATTCCAATGCCGATAAACTTAAAGTTACAACTGTTGATATTGGTCAGGAAAACCCGATTCAAATTGTTTGCGGTGCCAGTAATGTAGGGGTTGGACAAAAAGTTCCAGTTGCGACTATTGGTACAAAATTATATGACAAAGAAGGGAATTCATTTGAAATCAAAAAAGGAAAAATTCGCGGAGAGGAAAGTCACGGAATGATTTGTGCTGAAGATGAATTAGGTTTAGGAGACAGTCATGACGGAATTATGATTCTTGATGAAAAATTAAAACCAGGTACGCCTGCTGCGCAAGTTTTTAGTATTGAAAATGACGAAGTTTTCGAAATTGGATTGACTCCGAATCGCGCCGATGCCATGAGTCATTGGGGTGTTGCTCGTGATTTACGCGCCGGAATGATGCAACAAGGAACTCATATAGAATTAATTACTCCATCCGTAACTGCTTTTAAAGTTGAAAAAAGAACTTTGAAGATTGATGTCAATGTCGAAGAAAGCAAACTTGTCCCAAGATATTGTGGCGTTACTATTTCTGATGTAAAAGTGGGTACCTCTCCTGCTTGGTTGCAAAATCGATTAAAAGCAATCGGACTAACACCCAAAAATAACATTGTAGACGTTACTAACTATGTTTTACATGAATTAGGACAACCTTTACATGCATTTGATGCTTCAAAAATTCACGGAAAAGTAATTGTAAAAAACGCTGAAGAAGGTACAAAGTTCGTTACTCTTGATGATGTTGAACGTACATTAAGCAAAGAAGATATCGTTATTCATGATGAAAAAGGACCATTATGTATTGCCGGTGTTTTGGGTGGAAAAAACTCTGGAGTAAACGAAAGTACAACTACCATATTTTTGGAAAGTGCCTATTTTAATCCGGTTTCAGTTAGAAAAACAGCCAAACGCCATGCAATAAACTCAGATGCATCTTTCCGTTTTGAAAGAGGAATTGATCCTGCCATTACAGAATATGCCCTTAAACGTGCTGCCATTTTAATTACAGAAGTGGCTGGTGGTGAAATGACTTCCGATATTATTGATGTATATCCTAAAAAAATAGAAGACCATCAAGTTTTGTTAAACCTTGAAAAGGTAAATAAACTGATCGGACAAACGATTCCAGACGATATCATTAAAAAAATATTAGTATCGCTAGATATCAAAGTAAATAGTATTTCAAAAGTTGGTTTGGGATTAATTATTCCGGCATACCGCGTAGATGTAACTCGTGAAATTGATGTTATTGAAGAAATACTTCGCGTTTACGGTTATAACAACATTGAATTTACTCAAAAATTAAACGCAACTACTTCCCATTCTTCTAGAACAGAAGATTATAAACTTCAAAATATTGTAGCCAATTTATTGGTTGGAAATGGCTTCAACGAAATGATGGCCAATTCTTTAACTTCTCCTTCTTATGTTGCGCTTAGCGATCATTTGAATGAAAGTAACAATGTAATGATGTTAAATCCGTTAAGTAGTGATTTATCTGCTATGCGTCAATCATTATTGTTCTCAGCTTTGGAAGCTGTTTCATTTAACATTAATAGAAGAAATTCCGATTTAAAATTATTTGAATTTGGAAAAACCTACCATAAGTTGTTATCTGGAAATCAAGAAAATGCACATTTAACTCTAACCATGACTGGGGATAGAAATCAAGAAAGTTGGACTAATACTCAAAAGCCAACCGATTTCTTCTTATTCAAAGGCTACATAATAGGAATTTTAGAACGTTTAGGCTTGGCAAAATCATTGGTGACAACGGCATTAAAAACTGATCTATTTTCTGAAGGACTAACCTTAGAATTGGGAAGTTCTACTATCGTCGAATTTGGAACCATTAAAAAATCGGTTTTAAAACATTTTGATATCAAACAAGAGGTCTTTTTTGCTGATTTTAACTGGAATTCAGTATTAAAACATGTGTCTGCTAGCAATATTAAGTTTACAGAAATTTCAAAGTATCCTGAAGTGCGTCGTGATTTAGCATTATTAGTAGACCAATCGGTAGAATTTGCTAAAATCTTAGAGTTGGCCAATAAAACAGAAAAAGGACTGTTAAAAGAAGTCGATTTATTTGATGTATACGAGGGTAAAAATCTGCCTGAAGGTAAAAAATCATACGCGGTTAGTTTTATTTTACAAGACAATACCAAAACATTAACAGATTCTCAAATTGACAAAGTAATGAGTAAACTAACGCAAACCTTCGAAACCGAATTGGGTGCAAGTTTGAGATAAACATTTTTTATTTTATCATAAGATTTTTTAAAGGGACGTTTTGTCCCTTTTTCTTTGTTAAAAAATAATTGAAAAGCTAGCAAATTGGAATAGATTTTGTTCTATATTTAGTAAACTAAAAAACTATGGAAATGGACGACAAAATCAAATCAGCATTAATTTACGGGTTAGCCATCGTACTCACTGGCTTTTTATTAGGAATGGCTTTTAAAAATCGAAATGAAAATCTCGATTCAATTTCAGTTATCGGGCTAGGAACAAAAGATTTTGTCTCTGATGAAATTCTTTGGTCTGGAAGTTTTACAACTAAAAGTTATGATATTAAGGAAGCGTATAGTAAAATTACTTCCGATCAAAAAATTGTATCTAATTTCTTCATTAATAAAGGATTTAGTGCTAATGAGTTTACCTTTGGAGCTGTGAATTTTCAGAAAAAATTCCGTGAAGTTCGCACCGAAGACCCTAATAATTCTTACAATAATAAATACGAACAGGTTTTTGATGGTTATGAAGCCACACAAACTATTACTTTTTCAGCCAAGAAAAACCCTGATTTAATGAAACGAATTGAAGCGGTTTCGAGTAAAACTTCGGAGTTGATTAATTCGGGAATCGAGTTGGCTTCAAATTCGGTGCAATACACCTACTCAGAATTACCAAGTTTAAAACATAGTCTGATTGAAAGTGCGACCAAAGATGCTCGTGAACGTGCCGAAAAAATCGTAAAACAAGGAAATGGAGACATCGGTAAACTTAAAAATGCAAGTATGGGTGTTTTCCAAATTACAGGTCAAGGTTCTACCGAAGAAGACAGTTACGGAGGTATTAACGATACTTATAGCAAAAACAAAACCGCTAGAATTACGGTACGATTAGAATACGAGTTAAACTAATTCTTATCTTCTCAATCAACTCCTGTAATCCAGGAGTTTTTTATTTTCATTATCTTTTAGAGAGCAATAGCAACATGACAAGTACATCAATACTTTTTACCGAATACCTTCAAACTAAAGCAGGAATAACCAAAGAACAATTATTGGTTCTAAACAATGCTATTCAAACAAAAACAGTCCAAAAAGGGGAACTTTTATTACGTCAAGGTGAAATTTGCAATCATTCGTTCTTTGTTGAAAAAGGGCTACTTCGCTCCTACACAATCGATACTTTAGGAAAAGAACATATTATTCAATTTGCTTCCGAGAGTTGGATTATCAGTGATCGTAGTAGTATTTTTTTTAACGAACCTTCTGATTTTTATATCGATGCGATTGAAGAAACTACTGTGATTCTGCTCGATCAAAATTTTATTAATCTTGCTTGTGAAATTAGTGTTTCCTTTCGTTTGTTTAATGATAGAGCCTTGCAAAATCACATTCGACACTTACAAAAAAGAATCAATTTGTTGCTGGGTGCTTCTGCAGAAGAACGCTATTTGGATTTTATCAAACTTTATCCCGATATGCTTTTACGAGTGCCTCAGTGGATGATCGCTTCTTACCTGGGAATTACTCCGGAAAGTCTAAGTCGCGTTAGAAAAGAATTAGCCAAACGCAATTTTAAACCCTATTAATTTCTTATCATACATCAATGCATACGATTTTGTGGTGAAGTAATTTTGTCCTATAACTTTTAAAAAGGAAACACAATGGCAACAAAAAAAATTGAATTAGTAGCCACACCAAGAGCACCACATTTTGTAGGCGATGGATTTAGAGTACATAATTTTATTCCAAGTGGATTTCGTTTGGATATGGAACGTATGAGTCCGTTTATCATGTTAGATTACAATTCTAAATATAATTTTCCTCCGTCAGAAATTCCAAAAGGAGTTGGTGTTCATCCACACAGAGGCTTCGAAACGGTTACAATTGCGTATAAAGGGAAAGTAGCACACCATGACAGTGCTGGCGGTGGTGGAATAATTGGTGAAGGTGATGTACAATGGATGACGGCCGCTTCAGGAGTTTTACACAAAGAATATCACGAAGCCGAATTCAGTAAAAAAGGCGGTATTTTTCAAATGGTACAAATGTGGGTAAATTTACCGGCCAAAGACAAAATGAGTCAACCGAAATATCAAGCCATCTCGAATGACCAAATGGGAAAATATGAATTGGCTGATAATGCTGGTTTTATTGAAGTAATTGCCGGAAATTACAAAGAGGTAAATGGTCCTGCATCTACTTTCACCCCTGTTCATATGCAAAATGCCAAACTGAATTCAGGCGGAAGAGTACATTTTTCTTTCCCAGCCCATTATAATACGGCTTTGTTGGTTATTGAAGGAAGCATAAAAGTAAACGATACAGAAATTGTCCCAACAGATCATTTTGTATTGTTTGAAAATGAAGGTGAAGATTTTATTATCGAAGCTTTAGAAAATGCTATTGTACTTGTATTGAGTGGAGAACCGATCAACGAACCCATTTTTGCACATGGCCCCTTTGTAATGAATACTAGAGAAGAAATTGTACAAGCTTTTAATGATGTGAATTTAGGTAAATTTGGATATTTAGAAGATTAATTTATAAGTTATGGCAAAAATTACAGCATCTATCGGAACAGAATTGTACAAAACGGAAATCAAAACAATTGGAAATACAATCATTGCAGATGAACCTAAGGAATTTGGTGGTAATGATTTAGGCTTTGCCCCAAAAGAATTACTAGCTTCCGCTTTAGGTGCGTGTACAGCGATAACACTCCGGATGTATGCCGATCGAAAAGGCTGGAATTTGACAGAGTCTAAAGTCGAAGTCACTTTTGAATGGGATCAAGAAAATTCTACATCTATTATAAATAGAAACATAAGCCTTTTCGGTACTTTAGACGATTCACAAAGAGAGCGATTGTTAAAAATAGCCAACAGTTGCCCCATTCATAAAATACTTACGAACCCAATTGAAATTGAAACTTTATTGGATTAAAAAAAAATCCCGCTACTTAGCGGGATTTTCTATTTATGAATACATTTTCTTTCTTAATTCTTGAATTTTTTCATCTTCCAAATATTCGTCAAATGTCATGTAACGATCAATTACTCCTTTTGGCGTGATTTCTAAAACTCTATTTGCTACAGTTTGTGCAAACTCATGGTCATGTGTAGTAAACAATACTGAACCTTTAAAGTTTTTTAAGGAATTGTTAAAGGCTGTAATCGACTCTAAATCCAAGTGATTGGTAGGTTCATCCAACATTAAAACATTGGCACGCATCATCATCATTCTAGATAACATGCATCGTACTTTTTCTCCTCCTGATAATACTCGTCCGGTTTTTAAGGCTTCTTCACCGGAGAAAATCATTTTTCCTAAGAAACCACGAACATATACTTCATCGCGTTCTTCTTCTGTTTTTGCCCATTGACGTAACCAATCGACAAGCGTTAAATCATTTTCAAAAAAGCTATGATTATCGCCTGGTAAATACGATTGGTTGGTGGTAATCCCCCAGTCGAAAGTACCAGCATCAGCAGTTAGATTTCCATTTAATATTTCGTAAAAAGCAGTGGTAGCACGTGAATCTTTAGAGAAAACGACTACTTTATCTCCTTTTGCCATATTTAAATCGACATCCTTAAATAAAACTTCTCCATCAATTGAAGCCGCCAAGCCTTGCACATTCAAAATTTGATCACCTGCTTCACGCTCTTGGTCAAAAATAATGGCTGGATAACGACGACTTGAAGGTTTTATTTCTCCGATATTTAATTTCTCGATCATTTTTTTACGAGAAGTAGCTTGTTTTGATTTCGCAACATTGGCAGAGAAACGACGAATAAACTCTTCTAATTCGGCTTTTTTCTCTTCCGCTTTTTTGTTTTGTTGTGCTTTTTGCTTCGCTGCTAATTGTGATGATTCATACCAAAACGTATAGTTTCCAGAGAAATGATTAATTTTTCCAAAATCAATATCCGAAACATGTGTACAAACAGCATCTAGGAAGTGACGGTCATGCGATACAACCAATACAGTATTTTCGTAATTCGCTAAGAAATGTTCTAACCAACCAATGGTTTCAAAATCCAAGTCATTAGTAGGCTCATCCATAATTAGTACATCAGGATTTCCAAACAACGCTTGTGCCAAAAGCACACGAACTTTAAGTTTACCTTCCATTTCACCCATAAGCGTATAATGGTAATCGGCTCCAATTCCTAAGTTAGATAACATTGTAGCGGCATCACTATCAGCATTCCAACCGTTCATTTCTTCAAATTGTACTTGTAATTCCCCTATTCTATCTACTTTATCATCAGAATAATCAGCATATAAATCGTCCATTTCTTTTTTAACCGCAAAAAGGGTTTTATTTCCCATTAAAACGGTTTCAAGAACAGTATATTCGTCAAACATATTGTGGTTTTGGTTTAAAACCGACATACGTTTTCCGGGTTCTAGGATAACACGACCCGAAGTTGGATCGACATCACCAGAAAGTATTTTTAAAAATGTAGATTTTCCAGCACCATTGGCACCAATAATACCGTAGCAATTACCTTGAGTAAAAGTTACGTTTACTTCATCAAATAAAATTCGTTTACCAAATTGAACCGATAAATTAGAAACTGTAAGCATTTAATTATTTTTTATAACGAGTTGCAAAAGTACTAATTACAAATCAGTAATTAATGATTCGTGAATAGTTTTTTATATATTGCCTTTACTAACTTTAACTGTACCTTAACAGCAGTATATTAATTATAAAAATATATTTGTTTGTCAATAAATTAATACGAATGATTGCCTATTTAAAAAAACTACTATTTCTACCTTTTCTTTCAGTACCAACTCTTTTCATATCTTGTAACGATATGCTAAATGGCAATGGTAGTATTTCTTATTTTGGTGGCGAAATTATCAATCCGAATTCAAAGTTTGTTTATTTATGTAAGGATAATAAAGTAATTGACACTATTGAATTAGATAAAAACAACCGTTTTTTTCAAAAATATGACACCTTATCGGCAGGGATGTATACTTTTAAACGCGATCCTGAATATCAATATATTTATTTTGATAAAGGAGATAGTTTGATGATTCGTTTGAATACTCACGAGTTTGACAATTCACTAACTTTTTGTGGACGTGGGGATGAGAAAAACAATTTTTTAATTGAATTGTTTTTGAAGAATGAAAATGAAAAAAATGCTGCTTTTGATATTTATGATTATGATTTGAAAAAATTTGAATCTAAAATAAATTCTGATCAGAAAATAAATAAAGCATTTTATGAAAGAAGAAAAGAAGAAATAGATTGGAGTGATGATTTCGATTTATATGCTAAGTCCATGTTAGAGTTACCTTATTTGGCACAAAAAGAAATGTACCCCATGGCACATAAATTTAGAACTAATGATGATGTTTGTAAATTATTGCCTAAAGATTATTATTGCTTTCGAAAAAATATCGATTTTAACAACCATAAACTCACCCACTTTGCCCCTTTTGTAGGTTATTTAACAGCTATGTTAAACAATGTAACCTGTAAGGATAATAACAGTTATTCGTTAGAAAATAATATTAAAAAGTTAAAAGTTGCCGATTCTATCTTTACCGATACTACTATCAAAAATTCTATTTTGCATAAAATTGCCTTTATGTATCTTTTAGAAGATCAAAATATTCAGCATAATAAAGCTTTTTTAGACAAATATTATCAGCTTTCAACTGATAAAGAAAGTAAAGCAAAAATTAAAAAAATAGGTACTCAAATTCAGGTTTTGGCAAAAAGTAAAAATTTACCCGAAATTGAGTTGGTTGATTTGAATAATCAGAAAGTAAAGACGCTTGATGCAAAAGGTTTAAAAACGGTTGTTTTCTTTTGGACATCAGAAGCACAATCCCACATGGAAATGGCTCACAAACGCGCGTCCGAATTAAAAGCCAAATATCCGAATTTGAATTTCATTGCGGTTAATATTGATGATTCTGACAAAAACTGGAAAGAAAGTTTAGTAAAATCAAAATCCAATATTACCGAGTTACATGCTACTAATTTTGAAGAAATAAAAGAGAAATGGGTTATTACTAAAATTCATCGAGCGATGATTCTGAATGCTGATGGAACTATAAACAATGCGTTTGTAAGTTTGTTTGACGCGGAATTTGAAAAATATTTACAATAAACTATTACCAAGTTCAAACGAAAAAGCGGTATACTTTAAGTAGTAACCGCTTTTTTAATTTTTATAATTTTCGAATTGAACTTTTATTTTATGAATTCAATTTTTTGTTCTTCTGCATTTACGCTATCAAAAAAACCTTGAGCACTCATCCATTCGTCGTTAAATACTTTACTCATATAACGGGAACCGTGATCTGGAAAAATGGCAATTACTTTACTGTTTTCGTCAAATTCTCCTTCTTCTGCATATTGTTTCATAGCTTGAACGACTGCTCCAGAAGTATACCCTACAAATAAGCCTTCTGTTTTGGCAATAGCACGAGTCATGTGCGCACTCTCTTCGTCAGTTACTTTTACAAATTTATCGATAACGTCAAAATCTGTTGCTGTTGGAATTAAATTTTTACCCAATCCTTCAATTCTATAAGGATAAATTTCATCGGCATCAAATTCTTTAGTTTCATGGTATTTTTTAATTACCGAACCGTAGGCATCAACTCCTAAAATACGAATGTTTGGATTTTTCTCTTTTAAGAATTTACCAATACCCGATAAAGTTCCTCCTGTACCTGTACAAGCAACCACGTGAGTAACTTGGCCATTGGTTTGCTCCCAAATTTCAGGTCCAGTGGTTCTATAATGGGCTTCTATATTTAAA